>DAOWIC010000144.1 GCA_030641085.1 Calditrichota bacterium | reverse complement strand
GTCTTTTCCCCCCGATGTTGGACAGGTTTATCTCTGGTGTAAAGTAACCGGAGCGGCTGACACGACCGTGATCAAGCATGTCTGGGTCCACGAGGGAGAAGAAAAGGCGGCGGTAGAATTGCCGGTCAGAAGCAGTTGGTGGCGCACCTGGAGTTCCAAGAAGATCCTGCCGACCTGGACCGGTCAGTGGGAAGTGCGGGTGCTCGACGCCGACGGGAACATTTTGAAATCGACCGGCTTCATGATTGAGCCCCAGGCGAGTGCCCCCGAGGCGCCGCCGCATGAAGAACCGCCCGATTCCGCCGGTGCCGGCCAGTAGCACCAGCATCAAAGCAGATGTAAGCATTTAAAAAGGTCAGAACCTGCCGGGTTCTGACCTTCTTTATATAACTGCTGTTTCGTTCTAATCCGCTTAGGAGGCTTCTTCTTCCTTTTCACGCCTGGCTTCCTCGATAACTTTCTGTGCGGCATCATGAGGAACCTCTTCGTAACGAGAGAAACTAAGCGAATAGACGCCCTGACCCTGGGTCATGGAGCGCAGATCGACCGAGTACTGATAAAGTTCAGCCTGCGGGACGGTGGCTCGGATTATCTGATTGCGGCCGTCCGGATCCATGCCGGCGATCTTTCCGCGACGGGCTGACATATCGCCCATAACGTCACCGGTGAAATCATCCGGTACAACCACCTCGATATTGAAGATCGGCTCCAGAATGACCGGTTTGGCTTCCATAAAGGCATTTCTGAAAGCCATTGCCCCGGCGATTTTGAAGGCCATATCGGATGAATCAACATCGTGGTAGGAGCCGAAGTACAAGGCGACCTTGACATCGACAACAAGCGAGCCGGCCAGCCCGCCGTGCTGCATCGATTCGATAACGCCCTTCTCAACTGCAGGAATATACTTCGAAGGAATCACGCCGCCTTTGATTGCATCGATAAACTCAAAGCCACCGCCGCGCTTGTTCGGTTCCAAGCGAAGGTAGACATCTCCGTACTGACCGCGTCCGCCCGACTGTTTCTTATGCTTGTACTGCTTTTCGCATTTGCCCTTGATAGTCTCCCGATACGGGATTTTCGGCTTGACCAGTTCGACCTTGACGCCAAAACGCTTCTTGAGCTTGTCTACGAGAATATCGATATGAGTCGGGCCTTGCCCGTACAGAACCTGCTGTTTGAGAGCCGGGTCGGCCACCAGGCGGAAGGTGGGATCTTCTTCGTTGATTTTGTGCAGGCCGGTGGCGATCTTTTCTTCCTCACCCTTTGACTTTGCCTTAATGGCTACATCCATCACCGGGTTCGCAAACTCCACGGCCGGAACGGTGACCGAGAAATTGGAGGGCGCCAGAGTGTTTCCAGAATGGGTGTCTTTCAACTTTACCAGCACGCCGATGTCGCCGGCGGGAATCGCCGCAATGTCGATGCGATTCTTACCCTGGAAGGAATACATCTGAGTAACGCGCTCACCCGCGCTTTTCTGCTGATTGACGACATCGAGGCCCGAAGTAAGATTGCCACTGTATACCTTCACAAACGACATGTCACCGAGATGTCCCTCGGACACGATCTTGTAAACGAACGCGACCGGCTTGCCGGAAGCATCGCAGGCGAGATCAAGCGCCTCCTCCTTGCCGGTTTTATTGATCTGGATCGGCGGCATCTGATCCGGCGACGGCAGGAATTCGGCGACAAAATCCAGCATTAGCTGTACGCCCACATTCATCTGGGCCGAGCCGAAAAGAACGGGGTAGAGGTTGCCGGCAACGATGCCCATCTTCAGCCCCTGAACCATGTCGGCATCGTCGAGAGTTCCATTTTCAAAGAACTTCTCCATCAGCGCATCGTCGGCCTCAGCCGCAACTTCGATAAGAGCTTCACGCTCCGCCTCGGCAGCATCCTTCAGATCAGCCGGGATATCACAGTCGCTGCGCTTGCCGCTGGCATCAAAGGTATAAGCCTTCATATGCAACAGGTCGACAATACCCTTGAAATCGGCCGCCTCGCCGATCGGCAGTTGTACCGCGACGGCGCCCTTGCCGAAAGCTTCCTTAATGGAGTCGAGGTTGGTCTGCCACTTCACATTTTCCATCTCCATTTTGTTGACGAAGATGAATCGGGGCGTGTTTTTGGCCGCGATTGCCTTCCAGTGGAGTTGCGTTCCGATTTCGACACCAGCCGTAGCGTTGATGATTACGCCGGCCGCTTCAGACACCTTGAGACATGACTGCAGTTCGCCGATGAAGTCGGTGTGGCCGGGGCAATCCAGCACGTTTATCTTGTTCTTGTTCCACTCACAGGCGAGAAGCTTGGCTGAGAGCGTCGTCTTTCTCTCTATTTCGTTTTCATTGTAGTCCAGAATCGAGGAACCGTCATCAACCCGACCGATGCGGTTGTTGATTCCGGCGCAGTAGGCGACCGCGTCGGCCAGACTGGTTTTGCCGCAGCCTCGTTGTCCCGCCAAACTGATATTGCGCATCTTGTCTGTAGTAAAATCTTTCACCGCGACCCTCCGAGAGTCAATTGGGCTATGGTATAATCGTTTGTTCTCTCAATAGTTACGTCAAAACATCAAACCTTGATAATACCCAATACCGGCTCCCTTGTCAATTGGTTTCGGAGTTCGATTTTCCGTCGGTTGGCCTGCTTTGAGCGGTTTCTCAGAGCGCCCTGCTCGGCTGATCAGCCGCCTTTGATTTCCCCGAGGATAATATAGCAGAAAGCCCCGGTGTGGGCCGGGGCTTTCTTATGTTGTAACAGCTTACTTCAGTACAAAAGGTGCTACTTACTTGAGCAGAACCATCTTCTTGGTGTCGGTGAAGCTTCCGGCGGTCAGCTTGTAGAAGTAGATACCGCTGGCATAGTTGGAAGCTTCCCATTCGATCTCGACGACACCGGCTTCGTGGCTGCCGTTGAAGGAGGCGACTCTCTGGCCGTTGACATTATAGATGTCAAGGTTGTAGTCGGAATCCATCGGCAGGGCGAAGTTGATGGTGGTAGTCGGGTTGAACGGGTTAGGATAGTTCTGGTTGAGGGCGAACTCGGCCGGGATAAGTTTAGCCGCGATCGGGTTACCCTCGAAGTTAGCCATCTCGATGGAGATGATGTTGCCGTTGACGCTGGCCATTTCGCCGGTGAAGGCTTCGCCTTCGAGCGAGTAGACGAGCACGCGGGTGTTGACGCCGTCGAAGTTGTAGAGCATATCCATATTGGTAGCTCTCAGTTCGGGGCTGACATCACCTTCGACAACCATGTAGGCGGCGCCGATCTGGACGTCGCCGTTGATGGCCACCATGCCGTTGTTGGCATGGATATAGTTGGCCTCGACCGGGGTCACCACCTTCGGATAGGCGGTGGCGTCACCGATGACGACCCTGATCAAATAGACCAGGTCAGCCACGGAGAGGGTCAGACCGTCGGCGTTTACATCGGAGGCCGCGATCTGACCTTCGGGCATAACGGTGAAGACGGAGAGGCCATAAACAAAGTAGTTGCTGTAGAGGACGGCGTCGGCGATTTCGTACGGGATCTCGTTAAGGTTGAGATCGCCGCGAGCGTCGATCGAGTCGGCGCAGACGATATCGACACCACCGTTGACAAAGTCAATAAAACGCAACGGATCCGGCTTGCCATCTTCCAGGGCGACGTCACAGGTGTAGTTGGCGCCGAAGGCGGACGGGAATTCGACCGTCGGGTCGGCGATCAAGCCACTGTAAACACCCAGGGTATCCTCAAAATTGAAGATCCGGTTGGAGATGAAGAGCTGGTTACCGTCGACGTCGGAGATGGTGTTGTCGCCGCAGTCATACCAGAAGAAGCGGATCGGAATATACATGCACTCGAAGGTCCGGTCGTTGGTGACCATAAAGTGCAGTTGGGCCAACTGGTTGGAGGTGGCCGGATCGCTATTGGTGAAGCAGGTCGGATGGATCGGGCCGTTGTTGGTCTCGGCGATAGCCGAAATCCGCAAAAAGCCTGACGGGCAGGCGTTGGCGCCGCAGTTACCGGCCGGGCCATAGCGATAGGTGAAGTATTCCCATCCACAGTCAGTAAGGAACTGACCCTGGTCGGCATACTGGAAAACAAGCGCGGACGGATCGTACTGAATCAGGAAGTCAAAACCGCCCATCGGGTAGTTCTCGAAGTTGCTGTCCTGCATCGTGACATCCACCAAAACCTCTTGACCCTGAGGGGTATTGTGGGTCTTCTGGATGGTGACCAGGAAGTTAACCACCTTGATCTCAAAGCTGCAGGTGTCGGCATTCTCCAGTGAGCAGAAGTCGGTGTTGGCACCGTCGGTGACCTTCACCGTGGCGGTGAAGATACCCTTGTAGCTCTCGTCTAAAAGAGTGCTCCACTCGAAAACGCCGGTGGCCGGATCGAGCGTGGCCGCACCGGGACCGTCGAAACTGAGCAGCTCAAAAAGAAGCGGAGCCGGACCAGAATCATCGTCGATAGCGGTAACGGTTACACTCAGATCGTCGCCAAGGGCGATCAGGGTGTCGGCCGGGCAAGTGATGACCGGCGGCGTGTTCTCCACGCAGATGTTAAAGCTGGTACTTACCGAGGCGTCGCAGGCGTCGCTGACGGCTACTTCCACCACATGGTTGCCAACGTCGGCACCGGTGGTCACCCAGGTGATCACGCCGGTAACTTCGTCAACTTCCAGGTCGGCCGGACCGGAGACTTTACTGTAAGTAAGCGTCTCGCAGCCATCGATATCGTGGCCGACCACGAGGCCGGTGTAGGTGTCATCGAAATGCACCGTAGCATCGACGACCGGGTCGATAGTGGGAGCGGTGTTGGTAATCGTCACCGTTCCGGCGTTGACCGCAGCCGGTACCAGGGCCATGGTGACGCAGTCGACAAACTGTGATTCAATGTCGTACAGCGGACCATCAAAGGTACCTTCTCCTACAGTCGCCACCCCGTCACAGGCCGCATTGGCTGTGAAGTTTAACTGGGCCACCAGGGTCTCTCCGGCCGGCAGACAGGCGTCACCGGGATCGATCAACATGGCGGCAATACGGACGGTATCAGGTGTTTCACCGTCTGCGCCAGAAAGATCGACCACGCGGCCAGTCCCGGTCAGGTAGCCAAAGCCGGCATCCCAGACAACGCTCATGGCGTCCAAAAAGGCGCCTGCTGGCGGGCCGGAAACTTCCAGTACGATCTCCAGAGCCATAGCATCATTCGGAGTATCTACCGTAATGCTAAGCCCTGACGATTCGCACTTGGCCACGGTTTTTGACTGAATGTCAACCGTCTGCCCGAAGGCAAGCGAACCGGCAAATACCAGTGTAAAGGAGATCAGCAACAAAGAATATATCGTTCTTTTTTGCATCATTAGTAAGCTCCTTTAATCAACTAAAGGTCTTCTAAGTTTGCGGCAATAACCCGAAGGTTAATTGCCTTTTTACAAGTGGGATGTATTCACACCCCTCAACCTGGCCCATGACCAAAACAGATGAAGGCAGATAATAAGCCCTCAATAAAGATCATGAGATGAAGTTGATTTGGAAATTATCAGGATCAAAATAAACTAAGGATGTATAAAACCACCCTTGGTCTTTATAATCCCTACAAAACTGAACGATAAGAGCTTTAGAATCGTAACGTTAAGATAAAACTAACGTTAACAAAGGTGCGGAAGACTCAAAACAGAAGCGCTAATATCACAACTATTTCCCTGGACAAACAAAACATAAGCATAAAAGAGCGAACTGTCAAGATCTTTTTTACAAAAAACAATATACGACAACCAGTAGTAACAATATCACGCCATATCAACCAACCTGACCAGACACCGACAGCTCTAAAATTAACAGAAATCAGTAAACAAAAAGGGGAAAACAGCCGGTCTGTCTCTAACAACAGCCGGCTGATCAAAGCCGCATACGGCCGCCGAAGAAAACCGGCCAGAACTGCCCGAGCCAACTCTCACGACCGGCTCAACCAGCTTGCTCAGAGCCTCGCGAACGATCTCCAACAACCGCCCCAAACTCACCGCTTGTGAACATAATCACAAACCCCCAGCCAGGCAAACTCCCGCCCGACACCCGCCAAACCAGTCCACATCGACCCCTATAACCATTATCCCCAACCACCACTCATACATATATTGTGAAATGCGTCACAAGCGTCTGGCTGGGCATTGCCCACGGAAAGTGATTTATATACAGAGCAGTGTGGATCATGTGAGTCCAGTTAGCAGGTTTCTTAATGACTATTTGACAGCACCGTCGATCGACCATACCTTAAGTTCAAAATCGAATTAAGGGAGAATCATGATGGCAATTCGCCGGGCGACATATGGTCTGCTGTTGGTTTTGGGCGCGGTCCTGATCGGGCAGTCCTGTATTCAAAAGCGGAAACCGATTCCGCCGGTGGCGCGAATTTCAACTGTTGAAAACAACCTCCACGGAGCGACCTGGACTGACGATTATTTCTGGCTGCGAGAGCGTGGTAAGCCGCAGGTGATGGACTACCTGACTGCGGAAAACGCTTACGCCGAGGCGGTCATGGGCCACACGGCCGACCTCCGGGAGGAACTTTACCGGCAGATGCGCGGCCGGATTAAGGAAGAGGATTATACGGTACCGGTCAAAGACGGCGACTATTACTACTACGATCGGACTGAGGAGGGCAAGCAGTACAGTATCCAGTGCCGCAAAAAGGGCAAACTGGAAGCGACCGAGGAGGTCATTCTCGACGAAAACGAACTGGCGGCCGGGCTGGATTATATGGAGATCGGGCAACTCGCAGTCAGCCCGAATCATCGCCTCCTGGCATATTCGGTCGACACCAATGGCTCGGAAATCTATACTATATATGTCAAGGATTTGAAGTCCGGCGAACTTCTGGCCGACCGGGTCCCGCGAGCTTACTATCCGCTGGTCTGGGGAAATGACAACAAGACGCTGTTTTATACAGTCCTCGATGATGCCCTGCGTCCGTATCAGCTCTACCGTCACAAGCTGGGTACTGACTATCTGAACGATGAACTGGTCTACACCGAGAACGACCAGGCCTTTGAACTGGGTATCGCCAAGACCCGCAGTAAAAAGTATATCCTGCTCACTCTGGAGAGCAACACCACCACGGAAGTGCATTACCTTAGAGCCGACCGACTGCAGGAGCAGTTTAAGGTTCTCCATCCGAGACAGCCTCAGATGGAGTACTACGTTTCCCACCGCGACAAGCAGTTTTACATCCTGACCAACGATGGCGCCCCTAATTTCAAACTAATGCGTGTCTCGGTGAAGAAGCCGTCCAAAAGGAACTGGGTGGAAATTCTGCCACATCGGGACTCGGTCAAGCTGGAGGGCTTCGATCTGTTCAAGGATTACCTGGTAGTGTACAAGCGCGTCAACGGGCTGAAGCAGATCGGCGTGACTGAGTTGAAATCAGGCAAGTCGCATGAGATCGAGTTCCCGGAGCCGACCTACCACCTCTGGCCGGAGGAGAATCGGGAATTCGACACCAGGCTGCTTCGCTTCACTTATACATCGCTGGTCACGCCCACCACCGTCTATGACTATGACATGAAAGAGCGGACCCGCGAGTTGAAAAAGCGGAAAGAGGTGCTGGGCGGATATGATCCGGAACAGTATCAGAGCGAACGGGTGTTCGCCCCGGCCGCCGACGGGTCGATGATCCCGATTTCGCTGGTCTATCGCAAGGGGTTGAAGCGCGACGGTACGAACCCGGTCTATCTGAATGGTTACGGCGCCTATGGTATCAGCAGCAACACCTATTTTTCATCCAATCGCCTCAGTTTGCTGGATAAGGGCTTTGTTTACGCCATCGCCCACGTACGCGGCGGGGGAGAGATGGGGCGCTACTGGTACGACCAGGGGAAGCTGTTAAACAAAAAGAACACGTTCACCGACTTCATCGCCTGCGCCGAATTTCTTATCGCCGAGCAGTATACGTCCCCGGAGAAACTGGCGGCCGGGAGCGGCAGCGCCGGCGGCCTGCTAATCGGCGCCATTGCGAATATGCGTCCCGACCTGTTTGAGGTTCTCGTGGCGGATGTCCCGTTTGTCGACCTGATTAACACTATGCTGGATCCGTCGATTCCGTTAACGGTGATCGAGTACGAAGAGTGGGGCAATCCGAATGAAAAAGAGTACTTCGACTATATGATGTCCTACTCGCCCTACGATAATGTCATCGCCCAGGAGTATCCGAACATGTTAATTACGGCCGGACTGAACGATCCTCGGGTACAGTACTGGGAACCGGCCAAGTGGGCAGCCCGGTTGCGTGCGGCCAAGACCGACAATAACCTGCTGGTGCTGAAGACCAACATGGGGGCGGGTCACGGCGGTTCATCCGGGCGGTTCGATTATCTCAAAGAGATCGCCTTTGAATATGCCTTCATTTTCGATGCCTTCGGAATTGAGTAGTCGGATAGCACCAAATTTGCAGAAAAAAGGCAGCCCCGTCAGGGCTGCCTTTTCAACACTTGGCGGTAAGTTTTACGCTTGCCCACTTCCCTCGGAATTTCGACGGGTTCTCTTGTCGGCTATGACGTAATAAACCAGGTAGGCGATCCCGGCAAAGAGGAACATCAAGCCAAACATCGTTTCATCGGCTACATAGTAGGGCAACAACTGCTTTATCAGCAGAGCCAGTCCTATTCCGACCAGAATCATGCCCCACTTGATGTTGGTGAGACTTTGCGACTGATGTTGCCTCGTGAACAGGTATTTCACTTTTTCGTCGACCAGACCGGCGTTAATCAGCTTGTGCCGGGTCATTGTGTCGGTTATGATTCGGAACAGCACCGCGATGCCGCCAAATACAGCAATCGTTATCAGCACGTCTTCCATGCCTGTTTCTCCTTTCAAAGTCAGCTTAATGTCTGCCTGATAAGACCGCTCAGGCGGGATTAGGTTGCGAGCCAAATTATAAAAACCCCGAAACATCTTTTTCGCTTATCTGTCGTATAGAGTAAATATGGATGATAAGGGCCGATCTGAGAGACTGATAGCCGGGATCGTTAGCGGCAAAGCTGATGATTTTGAGGCTATTATACAGGACTACCAGCGCCTGGTCAGCCATATGGTATTTCGAATGGTAGATAACTCCGCCGATCGGGAGGATTTGTGTCAGGAGGTGTTTGTAAAGGTTTACCGAAATCTGGGATCGTTTCAGGCAAAATCGAAGCTGTCGACCTGGATCGCGAGAATAGCCTACAACACCTGCATCAATTACCTCGAGAAGAAACGGGTGCCTTTATACGGTGATATGAGCGCCGAGGAGAAAGGCATCGATGACGAACCGGGGAACCTGATCAGTCCTCTCGAGTCAGCCGGTCGAGCTGAAGTGGGGTCCATTGTCCGAAAGGCAATTAACCAGTTGCCGCCGCAATATCGGACGGTGGTGACGCTTTTTCACCTTGAGCAGATGAACTACCAGGAGATTTCACAGGTGATGGAGTTGCCCGAAGGCACTTTGAAGAGCCATCTTTTTCGGGCCAGAAAGTTACTCAAGAGCCGCTTGAGCGCGAGATATTGTCAGGAGGATTTATGTCACTAGAGCATCTTAGCGATAAACAGGTACAGGCATATCTCGATGCCGGTTGCCCGGGCGGGAGTGAAGTATCAGACCATCTTGACGTTTGCAGGGAGTGCCGGAAACTGGTCAGTGAATATCAGGCGGTCTTTTCCGCGCTGGGGGACGAGACCGAGTTCGCCCTTTCCGAGAAATTCACCGACGCTACTATGGCGAAAATCAAAGCTTTTGAGGCGCCGGCCGATTCAATCGAGCGCTCATTCTTCTGGCTCTGGACCGGGGTTGCTGCCTCGTGTCTGATAGCTGCCTGGTTTTTGATCGGGGGAGAGAGAATCGCTCAGACGCTAAAGGCTATCGTTGCCTGGGACCCATCGTGGCATCCGCCGCGTTTCTTCACAATTCTCCAGGAGCTTTATGCGCAGTCGCCGAGCGCTTTTTCGCTTCTGCTCTGGGCCGGCCTGATCATAGTGGGAGCCGCTATCGTGGATAAGATTGTGCACCAGCGGTCGACGAGCAAAGCTCACCTGGTGTCAATCTGATATCTGCCCGGATGGTCAGGCTGTTTTCGGATTCTTCGCTTTTTTCGCCAGCAGCGGGTGAGTGTTATCATTCACCCCAATCACCGGGGCCTGGCGCAGGTCGTGCACGAGTTCAATCGATGGCCGCGCGTCGGCCAGCCCGAAACCCCTTCCGGCAAGAGTCTCACGGTAGACGATAGTGTGAAGGTCGGTAAAGCCTCCTGAGAATTCAATCTCTTCATCATCCATAGTAATCGAACGGAAGGTCCTCTGTCCCTTGTCGCTGATCTCGGTCGGAAGGTCGGCTTTGTCGATTGACAGGAACCATCGCACTCGCGCGTTTTCCAGCTCAAGGAAACCGCCGATGGCGCGCTCGGTGGCATAGTGGACTTCGGAGTGCTGCACCTTGCCGAACAGCCACATCAGCAAATCAAAGAAATGGATACCGATATTGGTGGCGAGGCCGCCGGATTGCTCCAGTTGGCCTTTCCACGATACGAGATACCAGCCGCCGCGAGTGGTAATATAAGTCAGGCGGATGTCTTTTTTGCGGTTCGGCTTCTCTTTGAGGAGCTTCTTTTTAAGAGCTATAAGCGAAGGATGAACCCGCAGTTGCAGGATCGTGTAGATATTCTTCCCGTATTCCTGCTCAAGCTCGGCCAGGGCGTCGATATTCCAGGGATTCAGCACCAGCGGCTTTTCACAAATCGCGTCCGCGCCGACACGAAGCGCGAACCGGGCGTGAGCGTCATGAAGGTAGTTCGGCGAGCAGATGCTGAGATAGTGAATGCTCTTGTCATGATTCTCGCGGCGTAGTTTCTCAATGTGTCGGTCAAATCTCTCGAAGTCGGTAAAGAAGCGGACGTTGTCGAAGTAACTGTCGAGAACACCGGCCGAATCGTGCGGGTCGAGAGTTGCGATTAGTTCGTTTCCGGTGTCTTTTATCGCTTTCAAGTGCCGAGGGGCAACGTAGCCGGACACGCCAGTTAAGGCAAAATTCTTGCTCATATCGTTCAATCCTAAAAGCTGATTTAGTCAGACTCTGAATTGTTTATACGTTAAGTAACAGCCAAAGCCGCTGACATTCAATAAAAATCTTCTCCCGGCAAGGCGGAAAACCGTTCTCCTATGATGTCCATTCGGCAAGTACATCGAGATACTTATAACCGGTACCGGTAATAAAAAGAACCACCCGGTCGTCAGGCTCAATAAAGCCATTAGCCAGCAGCTTTTTCAGGGCAGACAATGTAGCGCCGCCCTCCGGGGCGGAGAATATCCCTTCTTTGGCGGCCAACTCAATCGTGTCGTTCATCAGGTCATCCTCGCTGACCGCGATTGCCGTACCGCCACTTTCGCGAACCGCTTTCAGGATGAGGAAATCGCCAACTGCTCCCGGTACTCGCAATCCGGCCGCAAGCGTGGATGGATTTTCCCATTCTTCGGCGGTCTCATCGCCGTTTTCGAACGCTCGCACCATCGGGGCACATCCGGCCGACTGCACCGAGACCATCTTAGGTTTAGCGCCGGAAAGCCAACCCATCTTGTCCATCTCGGCAAATGCTTTCCACATGCCGATCAAGCCGGTGCCGCCACCGGTCGGGTAGATAATGACCTCTGGCAGGTCATAGCCGAACTGCTCAGCGATTTCGTAGCCCATGGTTTTCTTGCCTTCAATCCGGTACGGTTCTTTCAGAGTCGCCACCGAGAACCAGTCCTCCGTAGCCACAAGCTCGCCGACTCTTGCGCCGCAGTTTTTGATCGTCCCGTCGACCAGTTCAATCTCGGCCCCGTGAGCGCGGCAATCGGCCTGAAACGCGACCGGTACGTCGCGAGGCATGATAACCCGGCAGTCTATGCCGGCTCGGGCGGCATACGCCGCCAGCGCCGATCCGGCGTTGCCTGCGGTGGGGATAATCAGCTTATGCAGACCCAACTCTTTGGCGCGCGAAACCGCCATGGCCAGTCCGCGTGCTTTGAAGGAGCCGGTCGGGTTTACAGTCTCGTCCTTGAAATAAAGGTTCGAAAGTCCCAGTTCAGTCTCCAGCCCGGCTGATTTCAGCAAGGGAGTGCCGCCCTCGGCGAGAGTCACGATACTGGCATCATCCTGTACCGGCAGCAATTCCCGATACCGCCACATCGATGGCTCCCTCGCGAGAAGCAGGCGTCGATCAAGGTCTTCAGCGGCCGTATCGTAATCATAATCGACCAGCAGAGGCGTGCCGCAACGACAGAGGTTGATGATTGTCTCGAGGCTGTAGCGTGCCTCACAGCGCGGGCAATACAGTTCCGTCGCGGTGCTCGAGGTATGGGCCAAGACTTTCTCCTTTCGAAGTCGTTCTTACGTCATTATGCCAAGATAAGGCTTATCCTGTTCAAGCGCCAGACTGTTGTTAGTGTTCCCGGCCGCCTCAAGATTGACAGGCGGTTCCAACTTCGTTAGCTTACCGATAATGAGCAAATCGCCATATCAGGGGAGTATCGATTATGAGCATGAGAATCTCACCGCGGTTCACCTCCAGCGACTGGAAGCGGCTGACTTTTACTGCCGAGGATGAGTGGCGGCTGGCAGTAGATATCTTTACCGACCGCATACGCGAACGTTTTCTGGGTCCGATAGCGAGGATTGAAAAGTGTGCCTACGCAGGGTTTGCGGTGGTCGCGCTGGATTGCCTGTTGATTGAAATGCTGCAGCAGTTTAGGGAAGGAGTCAATCGGACTCCGGCCGGGAAGTCGAAAGAGTTTTTCGTCAATTTTCTCACCGGTTTCGGTTTTGGTGAACATTTCGACACTCGCAAAGCCGAGTTGTTCTACCGGCAGATTCGGTGCGGCATCCTGCACCAGGCAGAAATGCGGGGAAGCTCGAAAATACTCGTCGGCGACAGCATGCCGCTGGTAAAATACTCCGACGACAACAAAGGGCTACTGGTGAACCGGATAAGATTTCATCAGCAACTACTCGAAACTTTTGAGCATTATATTGCAGAACTACTGTCCGGGGACAGCGATCAACTCCGGGCGCGATTCCGCACGAAGATGTCATCGATTTGCCGGGCGGCTTGCGAGGTCGTTTGACCGGCGATCGGGCTGTTTTTAGATAGTGACGGTGCCGTCCGGATTGACCAGCAGTGAGGCGATCTCCTGCATATCGCTTATGCGACCCATCCGCATTTTCTCTTTCAGATCGAAAAATGTCACGCAGGTGCCGCAGGCCAACAGCTCCACGCCGGCCTGGCTAAGACCGTCGAGCGCATCAAGACAGGGCGATCCTTCGGCAAGCAATTTCACCGCGGAGTTGTAGAAGACCATCTTTTCAGGCTTGCTCGCCTGCGCCCACAGCTCTCTCAAGAACGGTCCCGTCAGCTTCCTGCCCAACTCGTCGCTGCCGGACCCGAAAAACTCACTGTTAACCACAATTACTCTGGTCATGACAACTCCCGGATTTGATACTGCATCTGGCTAGCAATCCGATCTCGCGGATCAATCATTGCCGAGAATCTATGATACTCGACACAGGTTCGCAAGCTGATTGTCGCGGTCGGAGCAACGATAAAAAATAAGTTGATTTCCATCCCGACCTTCGACTACTTGAATCTGTAATCTTGATACAGATAAGAAAACGAGGTGTGACATATGACTGGTATATTCAGAGACTGGCTGATTCAACAGGGAATGACTGACGGGGCCGCGACCAATGTCGGCTGGCTGGCTACCGGGCTGGCCGTATTTATTCTTGCTCTGGCCTCCAATTATATCGCCCGACGTTTTCTTCTGACGGGCATATCATATTTTGTCAAGAAGACCCGGACAGAATGGGATGACGCCCTGATGAAGCGCAAGGTTTTCACCCGGCTTTCGCATCTGGCGCCCGCGCTGGTGATTTATTTTACAGCCGATCTCTTCGGACCTCTTCAGGGTATTCTGCAGCGCCTGTCGATGGTCTATATGATCATTGTGGGCCTGATAGTTTTCGATTCGTTCGTCAACGCCATTGTCGATATCTACAATACTTACCCGATCGCTCGCCAGAAACCGATCAAAGGATACGCACAGGTGGTTAAGATCGTCCTGTCGATTTTCATAGTGATAGTCGCGGTGGCTGTATTGATGAATCGCTCGCCCTGGATGCTGCTGAGTGGTTTCGGCGCCATGACCGCAGTGCTTCTGCTGGTTTTCAAAGACACGATCCTTGGCCTGGTGGCCAGTATTCAGTTATCAATGAACGACATGGTTCAAATAGGCGACTGGATTGAAATGCCCAAATTCGGCGCCGACGGCGACGTGATCGATGTTACTCTGCACACGGTCAAGGTTCAGAACTGGGATAAGACGATCGTGACGATCCCGTCTTACTCGATGATATCCGATTCGTTCAAGAACTGGCGCGGCATGAGCGAGTCGGGCGGTCGACGAATCAAACGGGCGCTTGATATCGACCTGACAAGCGTGAAATTCTGCACGGCTGAAATACTGGACAGGTACGAGAAGTTCCAACTCATCGCCGATTATATCAAGACACGCCGCGAGGAGATCACCCTCTACAACGTCGAACACCAGATCGATACCTCAGAACTCGTAAACGGGCGCAACATGACCAACCTGGGCACTTTCCGAGCCTACGCATCAGCTTACTTGCGAAATCATCCGAAAGTACATCAGGGGATGACATTCCTGATTCGGTATTTGACGCCCGGCGATCATGGCCAGCCACTGGAGATCTATGTCTTCAGCAACGATCAGGACTGGGCGCGCTATGAGGGGATTCAGGCGGATATATTCGATCACCTGTTCGCGGTCGTGCCTCTGTTTGATTTGCGCCTGTTCCAGAGTCCGTCCGGCAACGATGTTCGAGCGCTTGTCGGCAAGCGCGAATAAACGACGCGAATCTGCTCTGCTACCCGAGCAGGCCAAAGATATATTTCAAGCAAAAGTAAATTCCTACCAGCAGAAAGACCGATCCGGTGACCCGGCGCGCCCATCGGTCAAAATCGGTAATACGCTCGAAAATCCGGCTGAGCGAACGAGCACTGAAAGCGAGAACTATAGCCAGTACCACAATCGGCAGCCCCGTTCCGAAACCATAGACCGCCGGATAGAGAACGCTCGACTGGTTTTCGACCGCCAGCGGAATCAGGCTACCAAAAAAGAGCGCCGCCGATACGGGACAGAACGAGAGGGCAAACAGGATCCCCATTAGGCCCGCACCCCAGACACCCCACGACCTGACTTTCTTCTGGAAACCGTCGCTTATACCGCGACCGGGAAGACTGAAATTGATCAACTCCAGCAGAAACATACCGGCCAGAATCAGCACCGGTCCAAGCAGCTTGTTCATGTTTTGCTGCAAAAAGAAGGAGATGCTCGTCGCCGAAAGAAGGCTGGCAACCAGAAGCAATCCGAGAACAGTATAGGTGATGATCCGGCCTAAAGCGTATAACAGGCCGGAGAGCATGACACGGCGATTATCTTTTACATTGCTGCCGATATAGGAGATGGCGGCGACATTGGTCGCCATCGGACAGGGACTTATTGACGTCAGAATGCCGAGCCAGAAGGCGGAGGCAAGACCGAGCAGAAAACCGTCCATCAGGTCTCACCGAGATAGGCGGCCACTTCCTGCTGAACATAATCGAGGAACGCTTTCTTCTCGCCGACCAATTTCCAGACCCGTTCGAGATTCTTCCAACGCAGCTTCTCGCCATCCTGCCATTCGACGATGATCAGCGACTGGGAGACAAGATCGTAATCTTCGACAGCGCCGGCATTGGCGGAATCCTCGAAATTGAGAACCTGCCAATCGACTTGCCCGGCGTCCAAGGCATCGGCAAAGCCGGTCTGGATCGCCTCGGCGGCGTATGCTTCAATTGTCCGGCAGGTCTTACAGCGACGGTTGCCGTGGTAGTAATAGGCGATAATCTGATGGTTCTCCGGAGTGGAGGATGGTTCCACAGCAGTCTCGGTCACGCTCGCTTCGGTGTCGGCCTGTTTGTTGCCGGTCACGAGATAGACGACGCTAACCGCGACAAAGATCAGCAATAAGATAGTAATAATCGATTTGGTGTTCATCAGGGGACGTTCCTTCAATAAATGAATCTCGCGGACGCTTGCCACAATGTCGTCGGCAATCCATAATCATTATACGGGGAAGACTAAAGCGAGTTGCCGAATATCGCAAGCGGATTGCCGTTTTCGGCGGGGGAAGAGGCGGGCGTCGGAATCGGCTTTTTGATTGACAAGCCGGTCGGCAACGTTATCTTGCCCGCATGAATCTGTACCCGGCTCGAATCTCGCTGCCATTGATTGCAGCCCTGATACTTCTTTCGTTGACGTTCTCGGCAGCTTTTTCCGAAGTTCCGACCGATACCACTCTCAACCAGCCTGATACGGCGACTCACGTGCACGAAAATCCGGCGGAAGCCATCTCCGAGCAGGTTCAGGAAGAAAAAGCGCCTGTGCCGCCGGGGCTGGTGGATTTCCTTCTGACCGACAAATATATCGCGTTTGTACTGCTGGCGATTGCCGGGCTGGTTTTGCTGCTGGGTGGCTGGATTAACCGATGGATTCGGATCGCGGCCCTGTTGGTGGCGTTCATCCTGTTTGGACTAGACTATTTCTTCCCACTACACCCCAGCCCGATGTGCGGCCTGACCAAGCTGT
>DAOWIC010000043.1 GCA_030641085.1 Calditrichota bacterium | reverse complement strand
TGCTATCTCGGCGGCCAGTGTCACGGGGACAGGGGCGACCATCCCGCCATCCATCAGGAGTTGACCGTCTCGTTCCACGCCTGTGAAAGCCAGTGGAAAAGCCATGGTGGCTCGCATGGCATCGGCCATCGAACCGTTGTCGATCACCACTTCGAGTCCAGAGGCGACATCGGTACAGATAGTACGGAATGGGATTGGCAAACGATCAAAATCACCGCTGGAACGGTAGCTCGGGCCGGTTGTCAGGTCGGTGAGAATGTTGGTTAGTTTTTGACCCGCGGTCAGAGCCTTAGGGATGACTGGTACGAAACCATCGAATCGAACAGAGAGCAGGTGACGGTCGCGATCCTGACGCTGGGTGAGGAACATCGTTTTCCGGGCCGGCGTATTTGAAAACATCTCATCAAAGTTGATCTTACGGACGACCGACGCCAACCGGTCCGGAGAGTAGCCTGCCGCATAAAGACCGCCGATAATGCCACCCATCGATGTACCGGCGACAGCGCTGACTCGGATACCTTTTTCTTCAAAGGCACGAAGGATACCAATAACAGTCAGTCCGCGGCTGCCACCGCCGGAAAGAGCCAGGCTGATGTTATACTCAATGCCAGACTGGTAGGGGTCGAGACCGTGCAGGCCGCCCACCACAATTTCCTCCGCGCTTTGGACAGTTGCAAAGCACGAGAGCAGGGACGTGAGGATGATCGCTGTAATAGTTTTCACTTGCCAACCACAGAAACCGATAACTTCATTGTGAGCGAACTCAATACCGATATCGTCAGGATAACGTGCCGGTAACAAAGAACGAAATAAATAATACAAAATCTCTGCTGACTCGGAAAGGACGAAGAGCGGACAATAAGTTCCTCGCCGAGGGTGTCAGACTGCTTGAGGAAGCGGTGCGATTTCGGGCGCGGCCTGAGGTTGTCTATTGGAATGAGTCGATGCTCAATCCTCGCGGTTTGAAACTCGTTGCTGAGTTCGGGCGGATGAAAGTACCGGTGGAGGCATTACCGGCCCGATTCATCAGGACCATTTCGGGCACCGAGACTCCTCAGGGCCTGGTGGCGGTTTTTCCCCAACCCGAAACTGACCTGACCAAACTTTGTGAGCAGAAGCATCGTAGAATACTACTGTGTGAGGAGATACAGGACCCCGGCAATCTTGGGACATTGCTCAGATCAGCTCTGGCTTTCGGGTTTGAGTTGATAATATTGATAAAGAACTGTGCCGATCCATTTTCGCTGAAAGTCGTCAGATCGTCAGCCGGAGCTTTGTTTGGGCTGGATGTGGCCATTGGCGAGAAGAGAGGGTTTATCGGGCGCTTGCAGAAGGAAAAGGTGACCGTGGTGGCTGCCGATGCGGCTGGCAAAGATATTGGTGGTATCCGCCTGCTGTGCAGGCCGGAGAACCGACTGATGCTGGCGGTTGGCTCCGAGGCGCGCGGGCTGTCGCGCCGGATACTCGATCAGGCGGACCACCGGGTGCGCATCGCGCATTCACGGAATGTCGAGTCGCTCAACGCGGCGGTCGCCGGATCGGTCATTATGAGGCAGGTTTATGATTTATCGGAAGGATAATTGATGTTAAGAAAGCTCGTACTGCTCTTCTGCTTCTGTTTTGGCGTACACATCGCCGGAAGTGTGATGGCGCAGGAGATTTATGAAGAGGCGAAGGGCCTGTATTCTACCTCTGAGTTGTTGATGAATCTCAAGTTGGACAAGGGTCGAAAAATACAGATCAGATCGGTTGAGTCGCTGAAAGGCTATCTGAACATTATGACCACGACAGAGTCGAAAGTCGTTGTCAGCTATTTCAAGCGGGCCAGGACGTCATCCCGATCCCGAGCGATAGATTATATCGACCTGACCTCCGTTACGCTCGGCGACATATCAGAGGGCGTTCGATTGGAACTGCGTGCGCCGAACCCGCCGCCATGGAGTCTGAACGAGGCGGCCTTGTTAGAGATCGAAATTGCTGTACCCGAATCGTGCTTTATCGAGATTGAGGCTCCGGCGTTTGATATTGATGC
>DAOWIC010000097.1 GCA_030641085.1 Calditrichota bacterium | reverse complement strand
GTTGTGGGTCAGGCGCTATATGAAGTGCCACTTCATGATACGTCCGTATCGCACTGGTCATAGGGGCGTTACGGGCCGACATGGTGGATCGTGCTATCGTCGGCGCTGCCCGAAGCCTGTCTTGATCGCTTCGGCTATATCCTGAATGGCATACGGTTTTTTGACAAACTTCGAGGCGCCAAGACGAAGTGCTTCTTTGACGCGATCAGTTTCGGCAAAGCCGCTTGAGATGACTGCCTTTTGGTTGGGTTCGATCTCAAGGATGCGCCGGTACGTATCCAGACCATCCATCCCGTCACCCATCACCATATCCAGCAAAATCATATCCGCGCTGTTTATCTTGATATTCTCCAACGCTTCCTCGCCGCTTGACACCGCCCGCGGATTGTAGCCCAGCACGGAGAGCATGTCGCAGGCAAGTTGTCGCTGTTGCGGGGCGTCATCGACTACGAGTATCTTCTCCCCCCGGCCCTTGAGGTCGTCAAGCTTGCCGTCATTGTTGGCGTGCTCAATCTTCTCGCGGGATATTGGAAAGTACAACCGAAAGGTGCTTCCGTTGCCCGGCGTGCTATGGATGTCGATATATCCTTTCAGATCGTTGACCGTGTTCCAGACCACTGTCAAACCAAGGCCGCTGCCGCTGTGACCCGTCACTTTGCGGGTGAAGAAAGGCTCAAATATCCTGTTGAGATCGTCGCCCTCAATACCGGTGCCGGTGTCTGAAATCTCAAGGACGACATAGTCACCCTCGGTAACACTGTCGTAACCCTGAATGACCGCGTCGACATATTTATTGCAGGTGACTATTTTCAACTCACCGCCGTCGGGCATCGCTTCCGCGGCGTTGATTACCAGATTCATGATTGTCCGGGCCAGATGGACCTCCGTGCCCCGTATTTTGAACAGGTCGGGCTGGAGCTTGTCGGTAATCATGACCTTGGGATATTCGTTCCTCAGGTGAAGGCACTCGGGCGATCCGAGATAGTTGGTGATAATCTCGTTCAGGTTGAGCACATCCACATTTCTCACGCCCCGCCGCGCCATGGTGAGCAAGTCGTCGATGATCGCCGCGGCTCTTTGGCCGGACTCACGAATCGACTGCAGGGTGCCACGAAGTGGGCTGTCATCGGCTATTTTCGACAAAAGCAAATCGGGATAAGTGACCAGCCCGGACAGGACGTTATTCAGATCATGAGCCACCCGGCCGGCCAGGTGCCCGAGTGACGCCATTTTGCTGGAGCGAGCGACCCGTTCCTCGAGTTGTTTGAGCTGGGTGATGTTGGTGATAACGGCGCAGGAGCCAGCATGCCGGCCGTCGTCATCGAGGATTATCCGCGGCGACATCAGGGTGTGGATCTTCTCGCCGGCGGCGGATATCCACTGCACCTTGTACGAATCTTCCCGACCCTGCCGACGTCGTTTGAGTTCTGATTCAAGGATCTGTCGATTTTCGTCGTCCATCAGATCGCCGACGTATATGCCAATGAGCTCCTCGGGCGAACGCCCTATCATTTCGCAGAACCGGTGGTTGCCGTAAGTAATACGGTGATCCTTGTCAATTACGGCGAACCCTTCGTTCATGGTGTCCACCAGCATGCGGTAACGCGACTCACTCTTGACCAGGGCATCCTGAGTGCGTATGATATCGGTGATGTCACGGGAAATCGAGATGATGCACCGCTCACCCTTGATTTCAATAACGCGAGCCGAAATAAGTGCGTCAATGCGACGTCCCTTGCGCCCGACAAAGGCCGTCTCCCAGCCGACACATTCCTGCTGTTCCTCTATCGTGGCAAAAAACTTCTTGCGGTCTTCCTGATCGGCCCAGATAACAAGTTGCTCCGCCGATCGGCCGATCACGTTCTGTCTTTCGTAGTCGAACGTCACTAGGAAACCCTGATTAACATCGAGCACAATATTATCCGACATTCTCGTAATAAGGACACTATCAGGACTCGAACGGAAGGCAGTGGCAAACTTCCGCTCACTTTCGCGAAGCGCCTTTTCGGCCAGCTTGGAGGCGGTTATGTCGGTAATAAAACCCTCCAGACCGCGAAGTTCTCCTTGCTCGTCAAACACTCCCTGTCCCTGTTCCCAGACCCACTTAACGTCACCCTCGCACGGAACAATACGATAGATCAGTTTGAACGGCTGTTTTCTAATGAGGGCCGCCTGGACATCTTTCCACACTCGCTCGCGATCGCGCGGGTGGATAATCTCGTTGTACGACATCCGCCGGTTGTTTTCCAGATCATCGGACCGGTAACCGGTTAGCTCCTGGCATCCCTTGCTGACGAATTCCATTGTCCAGTCGCGGTCATTGCGGCACTGATATGCCATGCCGGGCAGGTTGGTCATGAGCGTGGTCAGGACGCGCTTGCTCTCTTTTAGCTCGTCTTCGGTGCGCCGGCGCTCGGCAATTACGTTCTGGAGACTCTCGTTTATCTTCTTCAGTGTCAAAGTACGCTCGGCAACTGCCTTGTCCATTTCGGATTGCCATGATTCACAATGTTCGAACATCCGGTTCATGGAACTCGCCAGGTATCCGATCTCTCCTTCGGTGTCGGTCGCCGCGCGCACCGAAAAATCCCCCTGCCGGGCCTGCTGTGCCACCGCTCCCAATTGTCGCAGAGGGCGCGAGAGGCGGTTGGCCATTGCCCAGCACAACCAACCCATCAGTATTAATCCAATCAGCGCCACTATGAGTATGTACCGGCCGGCGAGCTGGGAGTCACGCAGGACAGCGCCGCGATCAGCCTTGAGAACCATCCCCCACCCGAGGTTGGGGGCGAAATCCAAATGCCGGTAGGCTGCAACTACCTCAACGCCCCGGTAATCGGAAGTGGTCACAATACCTTCCTGACTCGAGGAGACCCGTTCAATCGAAACCGAATTCGCAGCAAAACTGAGCAGTTCGCGCACGGTAAGCTGATCTATCGGAGAGCGCGGATAGGTCAGAAGCCCGAGGCTGTCGTCGTACAGCACAACTTCACTGTGCTCGCCGAACTCGCGATTAGCCGCCATGATACGGCGCAGTTCTTTCGCCAGATCTACCGTGATCAAAACGGCCATGGGCGATCTCTCGGGAGTGTGAAGTGTCGGGTCGCCAGAGCCGACCATTGCCAGAAGATGCATCCGGACCTGCCCATCCCGCTCAGTGATATCGAACCGAACTCTCTCACCTGTGAGACCACCGTCGCCGGGCGACGGCAGCACAACCCCGTTGTCGACCCGACCACCGATTTCTCTTTCTGCGGACGACGCGATTATTGTGCCACTGGTAAGATCAACAATGCGAGCCTGGAGGATGTCATCATAAGTCCTGCCGATTAGATTCAACTGATCGGTCAAGCGGCGGTAAAAATCGCGTTGCCGCACTGCACGCCACTGCGCCGCGTCGAACCGTGCGGTCGCGCCGCCGGGAGCTATAGCCGCAATTCGTCGTATCCCGGAAGCTATCGGGTCATCGGCAGCCAGCGCGCGAGTCATGTCATGACGCTCCCCGGCCCATCTTTCGAAGCGTTCTTTAGTCAGGTCAGCCGCCAGACTCACTCGATCGTACGCATCCTGCTTTTTTTCGGTATAATGACCATTAAAAGACGTGAAAGGGATGCCGTACCAGTCGACCAAAAGCATAATCGTAAGTATGACGGTTGTCAGGATCCCGAACGATATCAACAGTTGTGAACGAAGAGTCTTAAACCGGCTCGTTTTTGAAGGTTCCGTGTCGTTAGCGGTTGGAATCACGGTTTTTTCTCCCTTGGTTGTCCGATGCCTCCGGTTTCGTCGGAGATGGACCTGATTTTGCTCAGGAATTCCTCAACTTTGAACGGCTTGCCAATAAAGTCCACCCGGTCTCCGGTCAGCAACTGCTGTATGTCACTGTCCAGAGGATAGCCGCTTGATATCAGAACTTTCATGTCGGGGCGTAATCTGGATATCTGCTGGTAGACCTCCCGGCCACTCATGTCCGGCATGAAAAGGTCGAGAATCACCAGCGATATCTCGTCGGCGTTGTCCTGCAGGGCTTGAAGGGCCTGCTCTCCGTTTTCGGTAATGAGAGCGCGATACCCGTGATATTCGAGAGTGTCGCCGAAAGCGCGACGGGTCACCTCGTCGTCATCAACAACGAGAATGCATCCCTTGCGTTCCTTGACCTCGCGAAACTCTTTCAATTCGACCAGACTCTGGATGCCGCCCAGCGACGCCTCTCCGCGGAACCCTTGCGAAACGTTACTGAGAACTATCTGAAAGAAGTCTTCAAAATCATGAATCGCATTATGCAGCGCCTCTTTGTCTTCCTGGTACCGGTCGATCAACTGGCGCAGAAGCTTGTTTTTGAACAGCCAGATTGAGTGGTTGACAAAGTGAATCGGGATGCGATAGGAGTTAATAACAGTGCTGACATTTCTTACCGCCCGAAAATAGGCCCCGAAATCACCGTTTACCAGCAGCGACATGAATTTGTCGAAATTGATCAAGGCCACTTTGTCGAGAATAGCGGCGGCGAATTTGCCGCCATACTCAAGGAACGCCTTCTCCCACGCCTCTATGATCAACGGCAGGCGGTCGGCTATCGAGTTCAGGTGCAAACGTATGGCCTCGGTCTGATCACCGGTGAGTTCGCGTGTCGGTGAGGCCTCGGTTGCGGCCAGTGCGGCTTCAATCTCCTGTATAGTGCTGATCGGCTCGGCCAGATCGCACCGTTCTGCCCACGGTGATTC
>DAOWIC010000311.1 GCA_030641085.1 Calditrichota bacterium | reverse complement strand
GACACTTTGATAGTGACCGGCCTCCCGGCTTCGATGCTCGCCGACGGTAAGACGAAAGCGACTGTCATAGTCGAGGCCCTGGATCTTAATGATAACCCGGTGGTCGGTGGCACCAAGTTCAAGGCCGACGCCAACTACCTTCTGGTGGAAGGCGGAACGCTTGAGAACGGCTGTTACGGTGCTTCCGCGATGGTTAAGATCACCTCTGCGACTCTCGAAGTTGATGAATCTCTGACCGGCGCCAATGATGACGGTATCGGCGCCTATGATAACGTCATCTATTACAGTGGCGGTACGGCGGCGAGTTACTTCACGATCGCACTTACGACTGGCTTTGCCTACTCCGGCAACTCGAGCATTACTTCAGTCAGTACCGCTACCCCAGGTGAGTCGGTCAGTATCTCAGCGACCATCAGGGACCGTTTCGGCAACCCGCTTGGCGACCACACGCTCAACATGACGGCCTCGGCCGGCTCAGTGAGCGGCGCCACGCAGGAGACTAACGGCTATGGTGAGGCCAATGGCTTTGTCTGGACTGCTCCGGGCGCGGCTACATCGGTAACTATCACCATCAGCGATACTGATCCCCGCGGCGGTATCTTCCTGACCACCACGATCAACGTTGAATAATGTCTGACAACTTTCGGGCACTAATCGCCCGCCTGGCCGCCGATAGCAATATCGGCGGCCTTTTTTTGTTGGTACTCCGGTTTGAAGCAGGGGATTTTTCGCTTTCCATTAACCGGGCCGGGAGAGTATTATGAGATGATGTCTGTCTGGATAAAAGCCGCGACCGGCAGTCACCTCGACCTGTTCACTCTCTTTGAGAAGACCGCCGCCACTCAGCCCGATAAAATCGCCTTCAAAGCAGACGGCGGCAAGGGACGTCACTATACGTTCAATGAGGTGCGCCGCATTGCCCTCGACCGGGCCGGTGGTCTCGTCGCCGAACCGTTTGCGGAGCTGAAAGAGATCGGCTTGTTGTCGGCCAACCGTCCGGAATGGTGTATTGCCTACCTGGCGATCCTCGCCGCCGGTAAAACCGTCGTCCCGATTGATGCCAATCTCAAGCCGAACGAGATCGACTACATCATCAGCCATGCCGACCTGAAGGCAGTCTTTGTCTCGGGGCAGTTCGAATCGTGTATTGCGCAGCAGCACCCACAGCTCAGTATGTTCTCTTTTGAAGAACAGTCATCCAGCAATTGGCTGAATTTGGATGGCGACCCTTCCAGTCTCGAAAAACCCGGCCAATCGGCCGTAGCCGTCCTGATCTACACCTCGGGCACTAGCGGCGATCCAAAAGCAGTTGAACTGACTCACAAGAATCTGGTGGCCAATCTGGAGGGCATCCATGACGCCATCGAGTTTTACGATACCGACTCCTTCCTCTCGGTTTTGCCGCTGCATCATACTTTTGAGGGGACTGTCGGTTTCCTTACTCCGATCACGCTTGGCCTGACCGTCACCTACGCCCGGTCCCTGAAATCGCGTGAGATTCTCGAGGACCTTGCAAACAACGACACAACGGTCCTGATCGGCGTGCCTCTGCTGTTTGAGAAGATGTACCACTCCATGCGGCGTGGTATTGCGGCGGCGCCCCTTTATCGACGATTTATGCTGCGCCTCCTGAAAGCGCTCTCTTTGATTGGCTGGAAACTGGGTCGCAAATGGGGCAAGCCACTTTTTGCCGCCCTGCGCCGGAAAATCGGTCTCGGCTCATTGCGGATCTTTGTCTCCGGCGGCGCCGCCATTCCGCCACAAGTCGCTCGCTTCTTCAACCTGCTTGGCTTTGATTTCCTTCAAGGGTACGGCCTTACCGAGACCGCGCCGGTGCTGTCGGTCAACCGTCAGCATGACATCAAGTTCGGATCGGTTGGCCCACCGTTGAAGAATGTCGAGATCAAAATATTCGAGCCGGATTCAACGGGTACCGGCGAGATTATAGCCCGTGGCGAGAATATCACTCCCGGCTACCGCGACCAGCCGGGAAAAACGGCCGAACTGCTTCGCGACGGATGGCTGCACACCGGCGACCTGGGCCGGATCAAAAAAGGTCATCTTTGGATCACTGGTCGCATGAAGAACCTTATCGTCTCCGCCGCCGGAAAGAATATCTACCCGGAGCAAATAGAAGAGAAGTTGCTCGAATCGGGCTATGTCATGGAGGCAGTCGTATTCGGACGAAAGAAAACCGGCAAACAGGGCGAGGAGGTGCGCGCCTTGATTGTGCCCGACCTGGAGCAGTTCAAAGCCGATTTCGCCATGTCACCCGTGCAGCCGGATGTGGACCTGATCGAAGCCACAATAAAAAACGAGGTGGCTCAAGCCAACAGCCAGATGGCCGACTTCAAGCGGATCAGCACTTGGGAGGTTCAGGTGAACGAACTCGAGAAGACCTCAACCAAGAAGGTCAAACGCTACCTGTACAAGTAGCGTCAACCGGACAGGAGGGAAAACATGATTGATACTTCAGAATTGACCTTCAAAACGCGTGGCGCCGGCGATATTATTGACATCACGGACAATATGAAGACTGCGGTTCGAGACTCCGGCCTCACCTCCGGGACGATTATTGCGTTCGTTCCCGGTTCCACCGCCGGTCTGACTACAATCGAATATGAGCCGGGCTTGCTGAAAGATGTTCCCGACCTGATGGAGAAGCTGGTCCCCTCCGACCGGTCGTATCAACACGACGAGACCTGGCATGACGGCAACGGTTTTTCACACCTTCGCTCGGCCTTGATCGGCCCGGATATTACGGTTCCGTTTTCGGCCGGGAACCTGCTGTTGGGCACCTGGCAACAGGTTGTATTCCTCGAGTTTGATAATCGCGCCCGCAACCGTACGGTAGTCCTGCAAATAATAGGGGAGTAGGCGTTTTTACTTCGCCCGCATCTATTGGAAACGAATTCGATGAAG
>DAOWIC010000270.1 GCA_030641085.1 Calditrichota bacterium | reverse complement strand
TCCGGCTGGCGCTTTTCAACAAACGCCTTCCGCCCCTCCTGCCCCTCTTCGCTCATGTAAAACAGCATGGTCGCGTTGCCGGCCAGTTCCTGCAGCCCGGCCTGACCGTCGCAATCGGCGTTCATGGCCGCCTTCAGACAGCGTATTGATATCGGCGAGATGGCCAGAATCTCGCGACACCACTGAACTGTCTCCGCCTCGAGTTGATCGAGCGGCACGACCGTATTGACCATGCCCATCTCGTACGCCCGGATCGCTTCGTATTGACGACAGAGGAACCATATCTCGCGGGCTCGTTTCTGCCCGATAACGCGCGCCATGTAACTCGAACCGTAACCGCCGTCGAACGATCCCACCTTCGGTCCGGTCTGGCCGAAGATAGCGTTGTCGGCGGCGATAGTCAGGTCGCACATCAGGTGCAACACGTGGCCGCCGCCGATGGCGTACCCGGCCACCATCGCGATCACCGGCTTGGGACAGGTACGAATTTGCCGCTGGAAGTCGAGCACATTGAGATGTTCGATACCCTCGTCATCTTTGTAGCCCGCGTCACCGCGGATCCTCTGGTCGCCGCCGGAGCAGAACGCCTTATCGCCCTCGCCGGTGAGAATAATAACGCCGATTGAGGCGTCGGCGCGCGCATCCGCCAGCGCCTCGATCATCTCCCTGACCGTCAGCGGACGAAAGGCGTTGCGGACCTCGGGACGGTTGATCGTTATCTTAGCGATCCCTTCCGCCTTGTGATATTTGATGTCCGTATAGGTAGCGGCTTCTTTCCAGTCTACTACTGCCATAACATTCCTCGCTTTATTCACTCAAGAACAGGCGAACCTGTTCAATAAATTCATCCCGCTTTTCAAAGTGCACGTTATGCCCGGCGTTCTCAATAACCTGTACGCGCGCCGCCGGACAGGATACGGCCATGTTGTCGGCGATTGCTCTGAATTTAGCATCCCGCCCGCCCACTATCAAGAGCAGCGGGGCAGTTATTTTGTCCAACTCGTCCCAGAGCGACGGCTGCACGCCGATGCCCATATGCTTCAGCGAGCGGCTCAAGCCGACCGGATCATTGGTCAGCCGTCGTTCAAGCAGGTTCTGGGATCGCTCGCTGGATTGATCGAACGATGCAAACAGCGGCTGGCTATACCAGAGTTCCAAGAAGCGCTTCATCGATTCGGCATTAAGGCGTTCGGCCAGTTTCTTGTCGTGCGCGATACGTTCGGCCCGCTCCTTTTCGGTTTTCAGGCCGGGCGAGGCGGATTCAAGGATGACGCGGTCGAACCGGTCGGGGTGCCTCAGGGCAAGATAGAGCGCCAGCCGCCCCCCCATCGAATAACCGAGCAAGTGGCAGCGACTGATTGACCGTTCATCAAGCAGAGTGACCACTCTCTCGGCGCATCTCTCCATGCGAAACTCGTCGTTCGATTCAGGCAATGTCCGGCCGTGACCGGGCAGGTCAGGCGCGAGGCAGAAGAAATCCGGTGCGAGAGTCGGCACGATGTCAACAGTCCAGTCGTCGGATCCGCCCATAAAGCCATGCAGCAACATAAGCGGCGGACGGCTCTGGTCGCCGGCGGTCTGAACATAATACTCGGGTTGGTCGCTCATCTTCCTCAGGTCTCATCGAGAGCATCTTTGATTCGTTGCTGCAGCTTGAGATGTGTCACGCGGTTTTCTTCCCGATCCGTACGCACTTCGATAATCGTGGAGCCTGATCTTTCGATAGCGGCACGGTAGGCCGTTGTAAATTCATCAGGCGTACCGGGTCGGCTGTAGGCCAGCGAGAATGTCCGGGCTATCCGGTCGAAGCTGTAATCATGCGGGGTTCCGAAACAAGGTTCAAACAATGCCTCGTGTTTGCGAATCGGGAGCATGGAAAATATGCCGCCGCCGCGGTTGTTGATCAGCACTATTATAAGCGGTCGATTGAGGTTTCTGGATAGAGCGAGCGAACTCAAATCATGCATAAACGAAAGGTCGCCAATCACCAGCGTTACCGGCTGATTGGCGCCGGTCAGGAAACCGGTCGCCGAGGCAATAACACCGTCGATGCCGCTCGCCCCACGATTGGCAGCCACCCGCACCGGGTTACCGTCGGGCGCAGCGTACATGTCCATGTCCCTGATCGGCATGCTGCTAGCCAGATACAAGGCGGATCCTTCCGGGATCAGTTTCGAAACCAGTCGCGCCACCAACGGCTCGGAAAGATGATCGCTGCGGTCGATCTCTTCACCTATTACGGCCTCGACCTTCCGGTCCGCCGCCTGAAACCGGTGAGTGATCGGGTTCCCCGGGCAAGGTCTCAGCCCTTTACGGAGCGAATCGCAGAAGTCGGCTACATCGTTCTGAATTCGGGAAGTTACCTTGTAGACCGGATCGCGCGCCAGCGGGTGATCGGCGACATGGATATAATGCTTGAAATCGGTTTGCTCCACCCATTGCAGCCAGCGTTTGGAGGTCGGCAGGTCACCGATATAAAGCATCATTGCCGGATTTGTCTGCACTATTTCATCCGACAGAAGCAGTTGATCGAAATAGGCAATAATGCGTTCATCGTTGCAAGCCAGACGCAGACCGGAGCGAATATCGGCAAGGACCGGCCAGTTGAGGCTCTTTATGAGCTGCCGAACCGCTTCCTGGTCGGCCGGTTTCCTTAGGCGACCGACAGTCAGCACGCCGGAGCGGCATTCATTGATCAGCGAGGTGACCAGATCAAGCTGCTCAGCATAAACATGCGTCTTGGGTGCCTTGATCTCTGACATCGGCTTATCGGATGACAGCCAATTTCGCAGCGGAGCCAGGTAATCATCGGAGTTGATACTATCATCGGACAGCAGCGGCAGGTCAGGCGGCTCAAGTGATTCCGGGTAAGGACAATTGATATGCACCGGCCCTTCCGGGGCTATCAGGCATTTGTGCATCGCCTGATCGATTGTCTTTAAGAGGATATCCGGCGACCTGGTCCGGTCTGGCACCGGCAGGTCGTTATTATAGCGCACATATTTGCCGTACATGGCCACCTGGTCTATAGTCTGGTTGGCCCCGGTATGGCGCAGTTCCGGGGGGCGGTCCGCAGTAAGCAGCACCATCGGCACCAGGTCCATCGCCGCCTCGACAACCGCCGGCAAATAGTTGGCAGCCGCGGTTCCGGAGGTACATATCAATGGTGCCGGAATTCCGGTGGCGCGGGCGCGCCCGAGGGCGAAATAGGCGGCGCCTCGTTCGTCATAGTGCATAGTATAAGTTGCCCTGCGGTGACGCTCTACCGCCACTGTCAACGGGGTGCATCTTGATCCGGGCGACAGGACGAAATGCTCCACCCCGAG
>DAOWIC010000194.1 GCA_030641085.1 Calditrichota bacterium | reverse complement strand
CTCGCTTATCGGCCTTTCGGCGGTGATCGGCGACGATGGCCGTTCGGCCGGGCAGTTGGCCGACTGGCTGGGAGCGGTGCTGGTTGAGGAGACGGTTCGCCCGGTCGACCTCGTGCGCGGGGTGGCGGCCGAGGGGTCGTTTCGATTCCGGTCATTCAACGACGGTCTTGATGGCAGCGAGCCGTTTGTCCGGGTGGAGGCGGGCGACGATCCGTTTGATTGTTTCGTGCGGCATATCAAAAGCGACGAAGGCTCGACCATGGTCTTTCTGAAGTCGCGGCAGGAGACAATCCAACGCGCCTTTCGTCTGGCTGCGGCGGTCAAATGGCCGGCGGCGACCGGAGCGATTGAGCGGCTTGCCGACGAAGAGGATTCGTTTCTGGTACGCTCGCTGAAGCAGGCGCTTGGTCGCGGGGTCGCTTTTCACAGTTCCGACCTGTCCCCCCGGCAACGAAATATCGTAGAGCAATCATTTGCCGACAAGGAAGTTAGGGTCCTATTCTCAACCACTACTTTAGCTATGGGAGTGAACCTCTGGGCGGATACAGTCTATGTTGAGACGGTGCGTTATTCCGGCGGTGTTTACGACAGCCGACCCTCGTTGATCCCGGTCAGCCGGGCCGAGTTTGATAATATGACAGGTCGGGCCGGACGGCTCAGGGCCGGTTCCAACGGCGATAGTCGCAAACCGGGGCGGGCGATTGTGCTGGCCGAGTCCGAATTTGATCGCGATATCCTCTGGGAGCAATATATCGCCACCGACGAGACAAGCGCAGTCAAGTCAGCCTTTGCCAGTCTGCCCCTGGAGGACTGGCTGCTCAATATGATTGTCACCGGTCTGCTGTGCGACAGCGAGCCGGATGCGATTGATGCTCTGTATGGCGGCACGTTCCACGTTGTCGCCGATCCTGCTGCTGAGCCGCCTGATTTTGAGACGGCTATGATACGGCTTATCGACGAGCGGCTGGTTGTCGTCGATCGTAAATCAGGCCGCCTGTCGGCGACTACCGTCGGTGAGGCGGCGACCAAAGCCGGGTTGACAGTTGCACAGGTAGTTGCCTATCGCCACCGGTTGCGCGAGAGTTTGCCGGAGACCGATTTTGGATGGATCGCGTTAGCTCTCAGTGGGCCGGACTGGCAGCTTCCGCCAGCGATTCTCAGTCGCTGGGAGCAATCGCAGAGCGCTCCGCTGAGATTGCTTCACCAGAATCACGATCACCTGATAGGCGAGTCGAGGTTTCTCCTCGGCAGTGACTACCGTCGGGAGCCGCTGGCCTATCGCCGTCAGGCGGCGCTCAAAGCGTTGCTGCTGCTGGAACAATGGCGACGACTGACCCCGGTACAAAAGCTCGAAGAGTGTTTCCAGATGCATCTGGGGCAGATTCTTTCGCTGGGCACCACCGCCGCTCACTTGATTGCCTCCATCGCACGGCTGATAGAAGCGATTGATCGTGAGACACCGCTTAGAACAAGACTGACCGCTCTTGCTTTTTCCGTCAGGACCGGATTGCCGTATGAGTTTAGCGAGATCTATCAGCATCTGGGGGAAATCCTTAACCGCGCCGATTTCCTGGCGCTGAAAACCGACGGCATCGAAAGCCTTGTCGATCTGTGCGAGATGTCGCCGGAGGATCTGACGGCTATCATTAAGTCTGATAGTAAGCGTAAGCAAGTCAACGGCAAAATAGGAAAACTTAAAGAGGAGGTTTATATGGATAAAAGTGTTGCGACATCAATGAAAGGACACTGCGAGGTTATGCCGCAGGTGTTCGCACAGCCGGAGTCAATCGAGATTGACGGTTCCTACGAGCGGGAACGATACCTGGTCAGGATCAACGGTTTTCCCGTTCGGCTGACCGGGAAGTCGTTTAAGTATTTCACCAAGCTGGCCTGGTCGCGGCTCAACCGGGAGTCGGGCTGGATCTACAAAGAGGACCTTGAAATCGGGTTCAACCAGGCGCGGTATCTATACCGGATGAAAGGCGAAGTGAATACCGGTATCAGCTTCCCCTGGTCGGTGGTCGAGAATAACCGTCTGGGCTATTACCGGCTCGATATCGATCCGTCAAAAATCAGTTTCAAGATGGATAATCTCAGGAATCACCCGGATTATGAGCTGCAGTGCCTGGTGGCGGGCAAACCGGCCGAGTCGATCAACTGAACTACTTTCGGCCTGGAAGTCGATAAGTGTCATCGAGATTAACAAATGAGTCCTTCTTTTTTTAATCGGCGGGGCGCCGGCCCTGCCGATTTTCTGTAAAAAGGCACAAAGGGAACCCGCGGGCTGTTTCAACTATTAGCAGACAGTGTCGGCCGGGGCGAGTTAAAAGTTGCCAAAACAGGCGATGCTATGTAGAGTTGGTCTGATTGGCCGATAATTGTGAAATACGGTGGAAAATGCTGATAAAGAGCAAACATAGATATACAATCCTCGCCTCGGACAAGGAATATCTCTTCGGAGTATTACCGCTGAGAACAGGTGTGCTTTTTCCGGGCACAATGCTGACCCTGCAGGTGGGACGGTCCGAGAATCTCGCCCTGCTGGAGCAATGCCGCGCCGGATCGAAGGAGTTTATCGCCTGCTACCGCCCGTCCATGGGTGACAATGGCGAGTCGCTGGCGGTTCACGAGATCGGCGTCACAGCCGTAATCCGCGATATTCGCAAAGGGCCGGGCACATCGAAAGTGGTCACGGTTGAGGGCATCAAGCGGGTGGTGCTGACTGAGATTGTCGAGACCGAGCCGTTCCTCAAGGCCCACGCCGCGTATCTTCAGAGCGCCAAATCGGTAGACAGGAATATCGGTGTCAGGATTGACGAGGTGATCGAGATCGTCAAAGAGATCACCCAGCTCGATCCGGGTTACTCCACCGAGCAACTTTACACGCTGAAACTGAACCGTGACAAACCGGATCACCTGGCCGATCTGGCCGCGTCGCTTTTTCATATTCCGTTGGCCGCCAAGCAGGAGCTATTGGAGATAATCAGCCTGGGCCGTCGCTATATCCGGCTTCTGGAATATCTGAATGCCGAATTGAAGGGTGTCGCTACGATTCACAATATCCATATTTCCGCCCGCAAATCGCTTGAGGAGGAACAGGACAAGGAATTCCTCCGGCAGCAGTTGTATGAGATTCGCAAGAAATTGGGCGAGGATTTTTCAGAGGACCGCGACGCCGCCCGGTTTAAACATATTATTAAGAACAACCCGCACTTGCCGTCGGAGGTTGTCGCCCGCGCCAACATCGAGGCGGACCGCCTGACGCAATTATCGCAGGCATCGGCCGAATACGGCGCCACCAAAAATTATCTCGACTGGCTGCTGTCACTGCCGTGGGGGATATGCACAGCGGAAGACTACATTATGGCCGATGTGGAGAAGGTGCTCTCGACCGAGTATTACGGGCCGGTGGCATTGAAAGAACAGCTTCTGCAGCGGCTGTCCGTGCGAAAACTACTGGGCGGTGTCAACGAAGGCCCGACTCTCTGCCTGATCGGTGCCCCGGGGACCGGCAAGGCAGCCATTGCCAGGGCGATTGCCAAGGCACTCGGCAAAGAGTTTGTCCGCGTTTCGGTTGGCGGCATATCCGAGGCCTCCGAGATCAAGGGCATGCCGCGAACCTTTCTCGGCGCCATGCCGGGCAAAATCATGCGAGCGATTCGTGACTCGGGCGCCTGCGATCCGGTTGTGCTGATTGATGATATCGACTACTTCAATATTGATAACGACTCCTCGACCAACATGGCCCTGCTCGAGGCGATCGACACGCGTAGCAATGCCCGCTTTCTGGACAACTATTTCGGCGTACCGTTTGACCTGAATAAAGTTGTGTTCATCTGCTCGGTGCGAGCTTACGAGGACATCCCGGAGCAATTCATCCCGCGCTTCGAGATTATCGAGCTTCCGGCTTACATCGAGCGGGAGAAGATAGTCATCACCAAACGTTATATTGTCCCGAAGCTCCTGAAAAAACACGGCATCCTCAAATCGGAACTGAGATTTACAGACAAGATCCTATCGCGCGTCATAAATTACTACACGCAGGAGGCGGGATTGCTGGGGTTGTCTCAGCAGTTGGAGAAAATCTGCCGCAAAGTCGCCCTGGAAAAGGTGACCCGCAAGAAGAAAACGTGGACCGTAAGCGAAACGAACCTCACGACATTTCTTGGCCAGTCGGTATATATTCCTGAAAAGGCGGAATCATCACCCGAGATCGGTATCGCTGCCGGCTTGGCCTG
>DAOWIC010000169.1 GCA_030641085.1 Calditrichota bacterium | reverse complement strand
ATTCACCGAGGCGGCCCGCTTGGTCGATCTGGACAAGCTCGGAATTACCTCGGTCATTCATCCGGAAGAAGTGCTGGTCGACCAGATCATGCAGTATGTCGAAACGCCGCACGCGGTCGAGTCGGCCAACTTCGAATCGGGCCGTATCCTGATGCGTGGTTTTCTGGTAGACGAAACTATGGCTCTGGCCAACAAGACCCCGCGCGAAATTCGCGAGTCGAGCGCTGCCGATATTCTGCTCTTTGCGGCTATTGTCCGCGACGGTATCGGCATGATTCCGGACGGCAGCACGCTGATTGAGCCGGGCGACACGCTATACACGCTTTTCCCCCGCGAATCGCTGGATCGCTTCCTCGCCGTTACCGGTCACGAACGGAAGCCCAATCGCAAAGTTATCATGACCGGTGACGGTTACGGTGCGATGGAACTGGCACAGGCGTTTGAAAACCTGGGCGACTATCACGTGACCTTTGTCGATCCCAATCTCAAACATGCCGAGCAGGCCGCGGCGGTCCTCAACGATGTCGATGTTCTCCACGGTGACTGTACCGATGTTGACCTGCTGCGGGAATTGAATGTCGGCAGCGCCTCGTTCTTTATCTCTGTTTCGCAAAGTCCTGACTACAATATGCTGTCGTCGCTGCTGGCCAAGGCCGAGGGCGCGCACGAGGTGATCGCCACCACCACCGAGTCACGCCACAATAGGCTCTTTAATTCGATCGGCCTCGACCACGTGATCAACCAACGTCTGACCACCGCCCGCGAGATTCTGGAGATAATCTCGCGGGGACATATCGGCGCTATGGTACGCCTGGCCGATATCGATATTGAGGCGGTCCGCTTCAATGTCGATCCGGACAGCGACATGGCCGGCGCCCGGGTGAAGAAGATCGCTCACAAGCTGAAAAAAGGCTCCATCATCGGAGTCATCGTCCGCCAGGACAGCATGATCCTCCCCGACGGTGAAACCGTTATCGAGGCGGACGACCACGTGATCATCATCACCCATCACCGCAATTTGCCCACCCTGTCGAAACTGTTTAAACCACACCGTCTCTTCAAGCGGGGCTGATGCATGCACAAGACGGCTGTCGGATACGCTATTGGCAAACTGATGCAGGTGATGGGAGCGGTATTATTGGTGCCGCTCGGGATTGCCATCTACGACAACCGCACTCTCTCGATGATCCAGTTGATCTTTCAGGCGGAGGTCTTCGGCTTCTGGCTGGCCATAATCTGGTCGCTGCTGGTAGGCGGCTTTCTCGTGGTCGGCTTCCGCGGTGGACGGCACCTGCAGGGGATTAAGGAGGGCTACGCGATTGTCTCCTTTGGCTGGCTGAGCCTGACCTTTGTCGGCGCGATTCCCCTGTTCATATATTTCCTGTCGACCAGCGGTGGCGGCTGGGGTTCGTTTGCCGCCTCCTATACCGACGCCTTTTTCGAAATAATGTCCGGCTTCACAACCACCGGAGCGTCAATCCTGACCAATGTCGAGGCGATGCCGCGGTCGATGCTATTCCTGCGGGCACTGACTCACTGGCTGGGCGGTATGGGCATTATCACCCTGGCGATAGCCATCTTCCCGGCGATGGGCGTCTCCGGCTACGGCATGTTTCGCGGCGAGGTGCCCGGTCCGGCCAAAGAGAGACTTCAGCCGAGGCTGGCCCAAACCGCATCGGTTTTGTGGGGCGTCTACCTGCTGCTCTCGGCGGTCGAGACCGGACTGCTGATGGTCGGTGGCATGAATCTCTTCGACGCTGTCTGTCATACTTTCGCCACAATGGCGACCGGCGGTTTCTCGACCAGGAACGCCTCCGTCGCCGCCTTCAACTCCGACTTCATCGAGTGGGTGATTATCATCTTCATGTATTTTGCGGGCATCAACTTTCTGCTTCATTTCCGTGCCCTGCGCGGCGACCTCAATTCGATGATAAAAAACAAGGAGTTCGTTTTTTACACCGGCGTTGTGGTAGCTACGATCGTAATTATCACAGCCGTGCTTTACGTTAACGGCATGGCTCCGGTGGAGCATGCCGCCGAGCATTACCGGGTTGACCCGATGACAACCGAGCAATTCGCCGACCACTACCGGCAGCAGGAGGGGCAACTCGATTCGTTTTACAGCACTGTACGCGTGGCTGCCTTTCAGGCGCTTTCGATAATAACTACCACCGGTTTCGTCACCGCAGATTTCGATCTCTGGCCCGATTTCCTCCGGTTCCTGCTGGTGATGCTCATGTTTTTCGGGGGGTGCGCCGGTTCCACCGGCGGCGGCATGAAAATGATTCGCATTATGATTGTCGGCCGGACGGCCTTCAACGAACTGCGCAAACTTACCCAACCTCGCCTGGTGGCGACGGTGAAGATCGGCCATGAGACCGTCGATGATCCTCGTAT
>DAOWIC010000045.1 GCA_030641085.1 Calditrichota bacterium | reverse complement strand
GTACTCCCGGTCTTGATCAGTACAAAACCCTCGGCTCCGGCGGCGGTAATACCGTCACCACCACCAGTCTGCTGTTCAAACATCGTATATCCACCGCCGACCATTGAACGCAATGAAACCGGCCAATTATTCACAGCAGACGCCGGCCGACTACCGGCCGCGATCATGAGCTTTATCATCCCGTCTTCCGTCCAGGAGGCGGCTGCAGAAGCACACGATGTAATAGCACCCATCGCATTGAAGGTAAGTGCAAGATCACCCGGTAATGTAGTACTCCCGGTCTTGATCAGTACAAAACCCTCGGCTCCGGCGGCGGTAATACCGTCACCACCACCAGTCTGCTGTTCAAACATCGTATATCCACCGCCGACCATTGAACGCAATGAAAGACTTATTGTATAAGCTCTGTCACTATCCACGCCGTTAGACAACGTCAGAGTAAAACTTCCATCTACGCCATTTTGCCAATCCGACGATACAAACCCGCTCCAATAGAATAAGGCCGTAGTGTGATCTTCGTTTGCCTCCCCCGGTCCGTCATTTTCATACTCAAACCAGATCGATGACGCAGCGGAGAATCCGTTTAATCCCGACACATGCCAAACCCAGGGATTACCGGCTGTCGGAGAGACCGTTTCAATTATTTGAGGATGGTTTGATTGCTGCTCAATGAGGGTGAACTCGTTGTGATTTATCGCCGCCGATGTCGGCCCATAGCTAACCAACTGCAGACCGATTGTCACGAAGATACTTCCAAGCACTTTCTTCATGTGTTCACTCCCTCATCATCGACATCAAGCCGACGCTACCGGACTCTCGACATTTGGCGGGAAACAATAGAGAGAATGGCGGGCTTGTTTTCGTCAATTACCCAGTATAATATTAAGTATAGTCGTGGAATCTGGTTTGTCAATACTATTCCGCCTCTTAGGATGAGATTACCCACTGAGGAAGTTAGCCGGGTGGCCCACCATTCATGGCGGGTTCCTCCGATTTTGTCAGCAAACAGATTTTCAAAGATTCACTGGTAGGCACAAAAATGACCCCATTGTGTGATGGGGTCATTTAAAAAAGCGGGCTCAACAAGCCTCTAACTACTATTTATTCTTAACGGCTTTCATCAATTCACGGGCGATAACCAGCCGCTGGATTTCGGAAGTACCTTCACCGATCTCGCATAACTTGACATCGCGCCAGATGCGTTCCGCCGGATACGGACCGGTGTTACAGCCAACCCCGCCAAGGATGCCTATCGCCTTGAAGGCGACACGAGTGCCAACCTCGGATGCGTACAGCTTGCACATGGCCGACATCTGCGAAAACGGTTGACCGGAATCCTTGAGCGCCGAGGCCTCGTAGATCATCAGCCGGGCCGCTTCGATCTCGGTCGCCATATCGGCCAGCGTATGCTGGATCGCCTGATTGTAGGAGATTGGCCTGCCGAACTGCACCCGCTCGGCGGCATACTTCACGGCGCAGTCAAATGCGCCCTGGGCCAAACCCAGCGCCATGGCACCGATTGAAATACGGCCCCCGTCGAGAGTTATCAGCATCTGCTTGAATCCCTCGCCCACTTTTCCGAGCAGAGCGTCGGAGGTGACCTTCAGGTCATCGAAGTGCAGGGTGGCGGTGTCGGATCCACGCAGGCCGAGCTTGTTCTCCTTCTTCCCCACCGCATATCCGGGCGTACCTTTTTCAAGAATGAAGCAGGTGATGGTCGGATCTTTGGGATCCTCGGAGGTTTTGGCCGTAGATATCGTGGCCAGGGCATGCGTCGCCGACGTGATGAAGCACTTGGTACCGTTGATTACCCAATTGTCACCGTCCGGTAATGCCATGGTCCGGGTGGACCCGGCATCGGAACCGGAGTCCGGCTCGGTCAGCCCGAAAGCAAGCAACTCGCCCTCGCAGGCACGCGGCAGGTATCTCTTCTTCTGCGCCTCGCTGCCGAAACGATGGATCGGATAAGCACCGAGCGAATTATGCGCAGCGATAGTGATACCGGTTGAACCGCAGACGCGCGAAAGTTCTTCAACCGCGATCGAGTAACTAATCGTGTCGACCGGTTTCCCGCCGTATTCCTCGGGAATGATCATCGACATCAGCCCCTCGTCGGCCAGCGGCTTCAGGTACTCGGTTGGAAAACGTTGCTCGAGATCGAGCGTCACCGCCTGGGGTTCTATTTTCTCGAGAGCGAACGCCCGGATCCGCTCGCGATATTCATGATGTTTCTTTTCGAGCAATGGTTAGTTCCTCAACAAATCCCTCGAGATCACCATCTGCTGGGCCTCCGAGGTACCTTCGTAGATCTCCGTCACACGAGCATCGCGGAAATAGCGTTCGACCGCGTACTCTTTCATGTAACCATAGCCACCGTGGATCTGGACCGCCTCATTGACGACATAGTTAGCCGTTCGGGTACAGAACAACTTCGACATGGAGGCCTCCCGCTGACATGGTTTGCCCTCGTCTTTTAGTTGCGCCGCGCGATAACCCAACAAGCGCCCGGCATCGATCCGGGTAGCCATTTCGGCCAGCTTGAACTGAATCGCCTGGAAGTTGGCTATCGGCTGGCCGAACTGCTTGCGCTCTTTGGAGTACTTGATCGATTCGTCGAGCGCGGCCTGGGCGATACCAATCGCCTGAAAGGAAACGCCGATACGACCGGAATTGAGAATCGTCAGGGCCATCTTGAAACCCTCGCCCAGTTTGCCGAGCAGGTTCTCTTTGGGCACCTCGACATCGGCGAAGTTGAGTTCGCGCGTGTCGGACGCCTTGAGACCGCATTTCTTCTCCGGCTTGCCGACAGAGACGCCGTCGATCTTGTTATCCACGACAAAGCAACTGATCCCCTTGCGACCGGCCTCGGGATCGGTCTTGGCGAATACGATCAAAACACCGGCCAGATTGCCGTTGGTGACGAACGTCTTGGTGCCGTTGAACAGCCAGTGGTCGCCTTTATCTTCGGCTGTGGTCTTCAGGGAAGCGACATCGGTACCTGCGTCCGGCTCGGTGAGGCAATAGGCGCCCAACTTCTCGCCGGTCGCCATCACCGGCAGATACTTCTGTTTCAGTTCCTCGGTTCCGAACTGTGTGATTATCTCGCAACAGAGTGAGTTATGAACCGACAATGTGATTCCAAACCCGGCCGAAGCAGCGCAGATCTCCTCGAGAACGCCGACAAACGCCGTCGCCCCGAAACCCATGCCGCCGTACTCCTCGGGTACGGTAAAGCCAAGATAGCCGAGCTCGCCGAGTTCCTTATACAATTCTTCGGGAACCGATTCCGCCTCGTCAAATTCGAGGGCGTGCGGATAGAGACGCTTTTCGGCGAACTCGCGCGCCATCTCTTTCAGCTCAAGATTCTCTTCCGACAGTTTGAAATCCACGTAACTCCTCCTTACGAGCTGTAGTCGTAAAAGCCGCGCCCGGACTTTCTTCCCAGGTACCCGGCCTGTACCATTTTCTTAAGCAGCGGGCAGGGACGATACTTGGGATCGCCCAAACCCTCGTGCATCACTTCCATAATCGCCAGGCAAACATCCAGTCCGATAAAATCGGCGAGAGTCAGCGGACCCATTGGATGCGCCATACCCAGTTTCATCACTTCGTCGATCGCCGCCTCGGTGCCGACACCTTCCATCAGGGCGTAGACCGCCTCGTTTATCATCGGCATAAGCAGGCGGTTGGCGATAAAACCTGGATAATCGTTCACTTCGACCGGCACTTTGCCCAGCTTCTTGGCAAGCTCTTCAATAAGCCTATACGTTTCGTCGCTGGTAGCGATACCGCGGATAAGCTCAATGAGCTTCATCATCGGCACCGGGTTCATGAAGTGCATGCCGATAAACTGATCCGGACGGCCGGTAGCCGTGGCCAGTTGCGTAATCGGCAATGACGATGTATTCGAGGCGAAGATCACCTCCGGCGGGCAGATATCGGCCAGTTTCTTGAAGATGTCCAGTTTGATCGGCAGGTTTTCGGTTACCGCCTCGACCACAAGCTGAGAATCGGCCGCCACCTTCAGGTCGGTGCCGGTCTTGATGCGACCAAGAATCGCCGTTTTATCGTCTTCGGTGAGCTTCTCTTTCTTAATAAGGCGGTCGATGCTTTTGGAGATGGCCTTGACCGCGCGATCAAGGCGTTCCTGATCGATGTCTACCAGATTCACGTTGTACCCGCAGGTGGCAAAAACCTGGCAGATGCCATTTCCCATTGTTCCGCAGCCAACGATCGTGATCGTCTTTATATCAGCTAAGTTCATGGATATAACTCCCGGACTAAGATACTCTTAATTAACACATCTCAATAGCTAAAGCAACCGCATTCCCACCGCCGAGGCATAGCGTGGCAAGACCTTTCTTAAGGCCGCGCTCTTTCAGCGCATAAATCAGGGTTACCAGTACTCGGGTGCCGGAGGCACCGATCGGATGGCCGAGCGCCACCGCACCGCCGTTGACGTTGACCCGATCCCAATCCCACTTCAACTCCATGCCGTCGGCCAGAGCCTGAACCGAGAAAGCCTCGTTCGCTTCGATCAGGTCCCAGTGATTGATGTCGACTCCCATCTTGTCCATCAGCTTGCGGACAGCCAGGATGGGCGTGAAGAAGACATCTTCCGGCGCCATTCCGGAGACGGCATAGTCGATCACTTTCGCCAGCGGCTTGAGGCCCTTGGCCTTCATGTACTCCTCGGAGACAACGACCGTAGCGGCGCAGCCGTCGTTGAGACCGGGCGCGTTTCCAGCAGTGACAGTTCCGTCCTTCTGGAAAGCCGGTCTGAGCCTTGCCAGCGATTCCATGGAGATCTTTGCACGCGGGCCTTCGTCGTGGTCAAAAATGACCGGATCACCCTTACGCTGCGGGATTTCGACCGGAAATATTTCTTCCTTGAACTTGCCGGCCTTGGAGGCGGCAACCGCCTTCTTGTGGGAGTTGGCCGCGAACTCATCCTGCTGCTCACGTGTGATACCGGTCTTCTGCTGTGTGAGCTCGGCCGCATTGCCCATATGGAAATTATTGAAGCTGTCCCAGAGACCGTCGCTAATCATGATGTCGATCATCTTCTGGTGGCCGAATTTCACGCCGGTCTTGGCGCCCTGAAGTGTCAGGGGCGTGTTGGACATCGATTCCATGCCACCGGCCACGATAACATTGCTATCACCGACCTTGATCGCCTGTGTGGCCAGCATGACCGCTTTAAGTCCTGAACCGCAGACCTTGTTAATGGTCATGACG
>DAOWIC010000090.1 GCA_030641085.1 Calditrichota bacterium | reverse complement strand
CGGCCGATGAGGGTCGCTGGCTGGCGGTGCTCTGGAACAACCTGGCCTGCGCTTATTATGACTTGAAGCAGTACGATCTGGCTCTTGAAAGCTATCTCAAGGCCCGTGACTACCACTGGCGGCACTCGCAGGAAATAGCCAAGCTGTTCGCCGATTATCATGTCGGCATGACCTACCGCGCCCTGAGCAAATATGACGAGGCGGGGCAGTGGCTGCGCCCGGTCCTGGCTTGGGCGGAGAGAATCGAGAACCACTCAGCAATCGGTCAGGCCTGCGAGGAACTGGGCGAAATAGAAGTCGCCCGGGGGCAGAAAGAGGAAGGTGTGAAGCTCTTGAAGCGTGCCCGCGACGAGTATAAGAAGGCCGGGTTTGACGAGAGCTTGGTTGAAATCTGGGACAACATAAACAACCGGTTGAAAACGCTCGACGCCGATTGATAAACTGATTGACAAGCAGACCGAAAAACATACTTTGAGGCCACTATGCCGGACACTCAACACCATCATACTCGCACAGAGAAGCTGCTTTTAGAGGCGGCCCGCCGTTTCAACGCCACCCTCGAATACGAGGAGTTGATAGAACAGATCCTGCGGCTGGTCAATGCCGCCGTCAACTCCGAGGGAGCGCTGGTCTTTCGGGTCGATCATGACCGGACCGATATGAAAATCCGCTACATGAACTGCCGCGACTGCCAGGTGAACGTATTTCACCGCGAGTTGGGGCAGGGAGTGGTCGGCTGGGTGACCGAATATATCGAGCCAGTCATCGCCAACGACGTCGCCAACGACCCGCGCGTCGATCTCGACCTGTGGAAACATTTTGATGCCAGCCCTCATTCGGTAATTTCGGTTCCGCTGATCGGCAAGGGGCAGATGATCGGTGTGATCGAGGCGATTAATAAACTCGACGGTGAGTTTAACGATGAGGATTTGGATGTCCTGATGGGTTTGACCAACCAGATTGCGGTTGCCATCGACAACGCCAACCTTTATCGCCAGATGAAACGCGAGGCCCTGGAGAAGAATCTTCTTTATGAGGTCGGCAAGAACCTCTCCAGCTCCCTGTCACTGACCGAGGTGCTCAAGATCATTCTTGACTCACTGCTTGAGGCGGTTGATTTCGACGCCGGCGGTGTTTTTATAGTCGATGCCGCCAGGGGGACGGTCGACGAGATTTACTCCCACGGTTACGCCCCGAGTTGCGAAGCTGATCTGCATCTGAAGATGGGCGACGGCCTGGTCGGGTATGTTGCCAGAATGGGCGAGGCGATCATTGTTTCCAATGTGGCTCAGAACGAGCATTACATAGGCTGCAACCCGACCACCAAAAGCGAGATGCTGGTGCCCATCAAACTGGACGGCCGGATTATCGGTGTGTTTAACATCGAATCCAACCGGCTCAATGCCTACGATAAGCGCGACCTGGCGCTCATGCGTGCTTTTGCCCCGCAGGCGGCGCTGTCGATCGAGCGAGCGAGGCTTCACCAGAGGATTATCAACGGTGAGAAACTCCAGCAACAACTCAAGATTGCCCGCGATATTCAGAAAAGCTTCCTGCCCGACAGGCGACCTCAGGTGAAAGGCTACGATATCCGCGGCCGGAATATACCGTCCGGCGAGGTCGGCGGTGACTATTACGATTTCATCCGTATCGTTGATGGTCAGATCGGTGTTGCCATCGGCGATGTCTCCGGCAAGGGCGTACCGGCCGCGCTGTTGATGGCCGCGTTCCGTGCCTCATTGATCGCCGAGATACGCAACAACTACTCTATCCGCACGATCTGCCGCAAGGTGAACCGCCTGCTGTTCGAGTCGGTGGAGGCGGGCAATTATGTAACGGCGGTTTACGGTGTGCTGGATTCCAAAAATCACGTGCTCACTTTCACCAATTGCGGGCACAATTGGCCGGTGCTCTTGCGGGCTTCGGGCGAAGTGGAGTATCTGCGCGAGGGCGGGCCGTTGCTGGGTGTAACCGATGACGCCCAGTACGAAGAGCGCCCGGTTTATCTCGATGTGGGTGATATTGTCGCGCTGTACACCGACGGCGTGACCGAGGTTTTCGATGAAAGTGACGCCGAGTTCGGCCTCGAGCGCCTAATCGGGCTTGTGCGGGCCAATCACGATAAGTCGGCCACGGAAATACAGCGCATTGTCTACGAGACAGTCAGAGAGTTCGCCCGACCCGATTTCGTGTTCGATGATTTCACGATGGTGGTCATAAAGCGGGACGAATAAAGAATTGCCTTTCCTATTCACCCTGACTGTGTTATCTTGAATTATTGATACGAAAACAGCAGCATAAGGAGACCAATCGATGAAGCGACTTATAGCCCTGCTGGTATTACCATCTCTGTTGATCTGGTTTGGTTGCGGCGACGACGATGATCCCCCCAACGGACCTACCGACACTACTCCCACGATAACGGTCACCGCCGCGGCTACGGGTCCGGACTTTTCGTCGGTCGACGAATCTGTCTGGTCCGGGGTGCCGGCAACGGCGCTGGAAGTTTCCACCGCCAACAGCCCCAAAATCGGAACGCCGAAAACAGCCATTGTAGCCAACTCGATTATTATTCAGGCGATAAAGACCGCCGACTCGCTCTTTTTCAGGTTCCGCTGGGACGATGCGACCTTCTCAGTCTGGAAGGACCATTGGGCCACGATTTCGATCTCACCTCCGATCAACTTCGTGCACAACGAAATCGGCTTTGATGAGGACCATCTTTACCTGATGTTTGACGATGGTTCCGAGGGTTGGGATGTCTGGCACTGGGCGGTGTTGTCAACCGGCGCGGGCAGTCTGGCCGAAGGAATGACCTATGTGGGTGGCCAGCTTGCCTCTGACAACGGCGATCTAAACCTGGCGTTCTCCAACATTATCTCCGGCTTCACGGTGCCGGCCTACGTCCATGCCGATGGCGCTGCATTTACTGGCTGGTATCTTGTCCAGGATTTGGATTCGCTCACGGAGTATTATACCAATACAACGGGCTGGACCATGGGTCAAAAAGTGCCCGGCTATATAATTGACATTTCGATGAAGGACGATACCAACCAGGACGCACGTCGCAAGAGCCGCTATGATATCCGGTCGGTATCCGAATGGGACGAGTCGGGCGAAGAGTACACCCTGGTGCTCGGGCGCGCACTCAACACCGGTTATACCGAGGATATTGATCTGACGGATGTGACCACTATCAAGGCGAAGGTGGGCCTATTCGACGATCAGGATATATTCTCGACCGGCGGCACCGGCCGCGGTTTCACGGTGGAGTTTAACCT
>DAOWIC010000196.1 GCA_030641085.1 Calditrichota bacterium | reverse complement strand
CGAGCGGCTTCGTCTATAGCGGCGTAAAGCGCATCGCCGGTCGTGGCCGAGTCGGCAGACAGAGCGCGCAGGTAGACCCGATTGGCGATCACATCGTACGGCCGGACCTCAAGCGCCGGTTGTATCTCACTGAGCGCTTTTTCATGCTGTTCGTTCACCAGATACCATGAGGCCTTGTTGATCGACCCCTTGACCCGGCCGGGGTGGAGCACCTGCTCCTGGTTGAGATAAAACAGGGCGGAGTCGCTGACACCCTGTCTGAGGAATGTCACCCCCAGATTGAGGTTGATCTCGGGGAAGGCGGGATCATCCAAGCGTGCGGTTCGGAAGGCGGTCAGCGCCCGATCGTAATCCTGTTGCGAAAAATGATACAGTCCCTCGGACAGTTTTGCCTGGGCCAGTCCCCCGGATGGAAGCACCACCAGCGGGTAATAGGAAAGTGCTGCAGCAATGAGGCCGGCGGTGGCGGCAGGCCAGGCTCGGCGCATAGATTCGTTCACCATTTTTATAGACAGCATTACTCCACCGGATGCGAGCACAAAAAAGTACGGTAGCAGCGGCAGCCGGAAACGGCTGTTAAAAAAGAAGAGCGAGGCGGCCAGAATATATGCCAGCAGCACCAGCGCCAGAATCCGGGCGCGCCGGTTGGTCGTGCCGCTCAGGATCAGACCGAGCACGGCCAGGCCGAGGATCAGGCCGAATGAGAGCGGGTTGTATCGCAGCAGATCCATCCGGCTGAAAAAGAGGTTGAGATTGCGGTTGTTTGATATCTCCGCGTCGGACACGGCGTGATACAATTTGGTGACATACAACTCGGCGAAACGACCCGGATGGTCCCCTATCCATGAGAGCGCGCGCGACATCCACCATGACGATACCTCGCCCGGTTTGAGCGTGCGGCCAAGGTCAGCCTCGGCGATCTGGGCGACCTGCTGAATGCGCCAGTTAAACCCGAGCGGCTCCGGCATCACTGCCGAGACACCGTCGGCAGTGTCGTTGTTGCCAATGTACAGGTTGATCCCGCCCTGCGATGAGATCAGGACCGGGTCACCGGCGACCATGATATTGCGCGCTGTAATCGGGGCGATCACAATCAGGGCGGCTGCCACGAAGCCGATCAGCGTACGTCCCACCGAATGTTGGCCGCGACGCATGATGAGGATCATGATAATGCCCAGCGGCAGGTAGATCAGGGCGGTTGGCCGGGTAATTATCGACAGGCCGAGAAAAAGACCGGCTAAACGGATGTCGCGCTCGCGGCCGGTTTCGCTCCATTTAAGCGCCATGTAAACGGCTACCTGCAGCAGGAGCGCAAAGAGCGGATCTAAAAGCAGCTCGAACTCGAAATAGAGGCAGATCGGATAGAGGGCGTGGATCAGCCCCGCCAACAGGCCGGCCCGGCGATCAAACACCGCGCTGCCGATCCGAATAGTTATCAGTACTGACAGCATGCCCACAATCAGGCCGAAAAGCCGCGCCACCCATAGAGAAACGCCGAACAGACCATACATAGCCGCCAGGCAGTAGATGTAAAAGGGTGCCCGGAAATAGGTCGTGTCACCTAACAAGCTGCCGTCAATCAGGGAGACCGCCCAATTATGGTGATACCAGTTGTCGACAGTTAGCTGGTGCCACTCAGGCAGGGCCTGGTAAGCCACCAGATAGGCTACCCGGATAACAAGCGCCACAACCAGTATTGCCAGTGGTCCGGGGCCGCCAAACAGCTTCGTGAGTAGTGATTTCATCGCCTTGAATATAGATAAATTGACGGCGGCGACCATGTAATATCTTGCAGGAAATTCCACCGAAAAACGATCCCAATTATGCAGTCAGTTGCAACGTATGCAAAGTAAATACTTGCATATGCATCATAAGTTATAGTTGGGGACTGCGTTATTCAATGGGGCATTAACGTTTTAGCGCGCCAGAGTGGTTATTTCCAGACTAATGCAGGTCTGTTTTGGGGTGGCATGGCCCTTGCGTCAGGTGAGTTGGACACCAACAACCAGGAGAGTCAATGTCTGTCGGAATGGGAAAAACGACGATAACAGGGCTAATCTTTACGCTTATCACGGCGATCTCAATCAACGCCGCCGACCGTCTGTCACCCGGTCTGGATGAAGCGGTTTCGGCCATTTCCGAGGCTAACGACAGCCTGGTCAGCGTTGTGGTCTTCCTTGACGATCAGGACGATACCGACCGACCGGCCTTTTTTGCGCCCGGCGCTCGTATGAGCCGCGCGGATCGGATCAGGCGGGTGTCTGAGCAGTTGAAGGCATACCGTGCCCCTGCCCGCGACAATGTCCTTTCCTATCTCGAAAATCACTCCACGACACCTGTAGTCGAGCATTGGATAGTGCCCGCTTTCACCGCGACGATCAAGCTCTCCGAGATAGAGGCGCTGTCGCAGTGGTTTGGTATTAGGCTGCTGGTCGAGAACGCGACTTTAGTCTATG
>DAOWIC010000166.1 GCA_030641085.1 Calditrichota bacterium | reverse complement strand
GACCGTAGGAATAAACGTTACCCACCAGTGTCGGAAAGACAATCTCCGGCACACCATGGCCGTCGATATTTGCCGTCACCGGCGCGGCGATAACTTCATCCCAGGGGAAACGGTCGTTTATTTCAACCGGGAAATCTGTTTTGAGCGTCAGCTCGCGGTTGAAAGCGTAGACTGCGTTGGTCCCGCCGAGGACGATATCCGGATACCCATCCAGATCGACATCGCTGATGATCGGATTGGCCGTGAATGAAAAGCCGGTCGAGATTTCGGCATGGATACTAAACGGACTATTACTGACGCCGCCGGACAGGTCAACCGAGACAGCAATAATATCGCCGTCACGAGTAGCCGCCACAACCTCCGGCACACCATCAAGGTCAAGATCGGCGACCGCCGGGCCGAGTGTATAGAACGTACCCAGCGAGATGAAAGCGGTATCGACACCGCCGGAACCGATGAGGTGCAGGTTGGTAACCTGTTCGTCGCCGGAGAGCAGCATCAGGCCCGAACCCATGCGGCAGATACCGTGAAACTCCCGGTCCTCAGTGATATAAACGGCAACCGGGTTGGGATATTGATAGACAAAACCGGTATCCGTCAGAACAAAGAGATCTTCGCCGAAGCTCATGGCAATCGGCGTCCCTACCGGCAAATAAGAGGGCCGGGCCGGATCAGCCTCGCCGTTGCTGTCAATATCCGCCAACCTGAAAAGCGTCACCCGTCCGTTAATACCGCTGGCATATCCAACCGCGACCAATTTGTTCGGGTCTGAAACATCAGCCAGATTGCCAGTCACCGGTCCGGCTGTAGTGTCTGATGGCATTGGGACGTACAAAGGCACCGGATGCTCTCGGCCCGGATGAACCGAGGCCAGCGCCGAATCATAGTATAATGGACAAGAACTACACTGGGTAAACTCACGGAGGAAATTCTCCCCCTCAGCGGTGACGACATTCAGCAGACGCCCGGAAGCAAAGATTATTTCATCTGTACCGTCACCGTCAAGATCGTCGGCGATCGGTGACAGGCCGAAAGACGGTACGCCGCCCCTGACCGGAAACCCGGAGACAAGACGGTCGGTCTCGACATCGAACAGGATCACCGAATCCATCAGAACTTCTTTGTCGGCCGTAGTATCCGGGGCGCGGCGGATATCGGTTACATAGATATGAGTGTTATTGCCCGAGTTGTCGATTGTCGGCGGATTGGTGTTGGGCGTGAAGGAGTCGTTGCGGTCGTCGCGGTACATGTCATCCTCACTGCCGTAACCGGAACGGTAATAGCCGCCGAAATTAATCCGGCCGTCCGCCTCCACCAGCGTGATGAAGCGATCAACCAGATTACCGTTGATATCGACCGGCCACTGCAGGTCGTTGTCCTCAAAATTGTTCAGACCGTCACCGTCGTAATCGAGTCCGGCCACTCGCTCGTCGACGTGATAGATCAATACCCCGGAACCGGGCATAAGGAAATCGTACTCGCGGTTGAACTCGAGGTTCATATCCACCGGGCCGAGAATAACGCCGGTGGCCGAATCGGCCCGCGCCGCCGCCTGCTGACCGTCGATGTCTATCAGCCGATTCTCAATCAGGTAATACTCGTTTTCGGTGATTGGTATCCGGGCGACCTTGATCCCCCCTGAGACTATCTCCGCCGCCACCAGCCGGATATCATCTCCCTGGCGGAAGTCGACCACGTCGACAAAACCCAGGTAAGCCCGTGACCATGCGGTCGGGTAAAGCGGAATCGCTCCAAACACGCGCCCGACATCAAACCCGAAATCGATACCGGTTGCGAAGCCGTTGTTATCCATCAGGGCAAAGTCACCCAATTGGCTCATGAAGGTCGCCGTGCTGTACAGATCGACCAGTCCTAACTGGTGGCCGAATTCGTGCGCCATAACCGCGTTGAGAGCGGTGGCGCGGTTGTCCTGGTTGGAGGTTTCCGGCATCAGGAGGGCTTCGCGAACATAATACGCCCCGGTGTCAACCTCAATCGAGTCGCCGAATCTGATAAAGCCTGTGAACAGATCATTGCAGGTGGTCGGAAAACCGATGTCGTTCTGGCGGTCGGACCCGGCGTGAAAAAGAAAGATCGACTCGTAATCGCCAAAATGCAGCTCCGGCGAGACTGTGTCGGCCAGTTGGATACAGTCAATAAAATACTGCTCCAGACCGGCAACGATCTCATCGAAGGCACAGCGCCCATAGTGACTCATCGGTTCGGATAATTCATAAACGGAATCCGGTGCAGGCGGATAGATATCCCAGGTCAGCGTAATTTTGCCTTCGGAAACAATCTCCCAGTATGTCCGCAGTGCCCGCAGGTGGGCGTCGAAATAGAGAGAATCGTGCGGCGGCGGGTCGATCATGTGTCCGGCCGAGTCGAAAAACGCTGCCGTATCGGTCGATAGATTTATTCGCCCGCGACCGGTGGTATTCGGGTCATCGATATCTTCGTACTGGAAATTATACCGCAGCACCAGGATATTGAGGGTGTCGAAGAAGTCGCCATCGAGCGCCTTCTTGGGAAGGCTCCAGACTTTGTCACGCTCCAGATCAGGCAGGAGCCGTGATGAAACGGTTGGAGTCAGGCAGCGGTGATGGACCGGATTCTCACCCTCGACCGGGTCAACCCTCTCTTTCTGCCCTATCAGAATTCTGTCGGCGGCGGCCGCACTGATCGCAACCGCCAGCGACAGAACAATCAATTCAAACGCGAATCGAAACGTCCAATGTTTTCGCAATAACCCAACTCCTTAATCACAGAAGAAATGACATCGAGACACGGAGCGTGTTTGCCAGCGCCTCGGCGCTGTCGCTCGGAATATAGGCAAAATCGAATTTCAGCTTTTGCCACGGCGACAGTCCGGCGCCAACTGTAACGGTTTTCACATCACCTTCTTCGTCGAAGATATAACCGAACCGGACCGCGAAAATATTGGCATACAGAATCTCACCACCGCCGTTAAACACGAGCTGCTTCATCTCTTCACTGAATCCGTCGTCAAGGCCGACCAGCGACTTGTTCACTTCCGCCGTAATCAGGAAGTGATAATAATCCGACCGCAGCAGCTTGTAGGCGAAACCAAAGGCAAAGTTGCGCGGCAGCGGGTCCGACTGGGCGGCATCAACGTACGAAATATCGGGACCGAGATTGGTAATCGCAAGACCGAAATTCAACCGGTCGTTCATTTCATACAATAATCCGATATCACCGGCGAAGGCCGTGGCGGTTCCCTCACCTACTTCGATACCGGCTCCGACATCGGTCAGGTGCGAATAGATGATCTTGGCCGAGCCACCGATCTTCAGCTTCGAGGTCAGGCTGGTACCGTAAGAAAGAGTGAACGAAATATCAAACGGCTCGAACGTCCCCTGAGGATTGCCGACATCATCGGTGCGCTGGATCGAACCGTAGGAAACGCCGGTGATATTACCGCCAAACGTCCCCAGGCCTTCCTTGCTGGTCACGAAGGACAGGAAAGCGTAGTACATATCGTCGGCCAGCTCCGGCAGCCATTTGACGGCCATCATGGAAATATCCGTCTTGCCGTTGGCCTTGATGACAATCCTTTCGTCACTGGCAATCCAGAGTTCGTCGCCAAAAGTTTCGACGTTGATAACATTGGCCTTGTCCATCTTGTGCAGCTCGACTCGGCTCCAGCTATCCTCGTAATACTCCACCAATCCTGAGGCGGTGGCGAAATAGAGATGCCCGCGGCGATACTTGATCTTTCGAACCGGCGAGGCGGTCGGATTACGATAGACTTTGACAGCCTGTCCCTCGACCAGCGGTTCGTCGCCCATGTCGCTAATGTCGCGGATAGCAGCCAGGTAGGCCTCAGCCTCAACGGGATTTCTCGAACCGCTATGCACGGCCAGCGAATCCCAGGTCTGGCCCGGCTCAACGGTGTGCTCGCGGTAGCCCGGCAACTGCCAACCGTCGAGGTTATAGTGGGCCACACCGTAGCTGGTCCCCAGCCAGACATGACCGTTGACGCCGATATAAATCGTATTGACGTCGCCCTTTACCTCGGCCAGGTACGGAACAGTAATGACCATGCCCGGGGCAAGGACGAGCTCGTCCGATGATTCGGCGACAGCCTCGGTCGTCTGCTCGGCGGTTTCCTCGGTCACTTCAGTCTCACCCTCGGCCGGCGCGACCTCTGCCTCGGCGGTATCCGCCGCCAATGTATCGACAACCGGTTCGACGATTTCAGTAACAGGGGGGTTGAGGTTCATCTCCTTGAAAAGCGTGAGATACTTCTCTTTTTCGGCGGCGGTGCCGTAAAGGGCGAACTTATCGGCGATCTTCTCAGGCGTATCGTCAAGAGCGACCGTGTAGCTCCTGCCGTTTGACCAGCTCTTGCCGTCGTAATGGTAAAGCTGCCGATCGACAACCGCCCAGACATCGTTCTTGCCAGTAGCGCCAATACCGGTCACACGACCGACCGGTGAGGTTCCTTTCTCGCCGACCTGCAGCAGATTGGTGCCGCTATATTTCACCAGGCCCGCCTCGGTGCCGATATAGATCGCGTTTGCGCCGGACGAAAGGTGCAGGACATTGTTCGAGGGCAGTCCGTTTCCCTCGGTGAAAGTCTGCCAGCGACGTCCATCGTAGGCAACCAGACCGGCATCGGTACCGACCATCAGGTGTGACCCGGTCGACGCGATCAATGTCAACTCGCTTGAGAGCAGGACTGAATACGGAATGATCAGATCTTCCGGGATGAACCGATTGCGGGCTTTTTCAACGGCAAAGTTGATGCGGTCGGATTCCTTCTCTGTGAGAAGGCTGTCCTTCATGCCGTCCTTGAACAGCTTGCCGGCTTCCTTGACCTTGTCCCAATTGACCAGGCACAAGTTATACGCCGCCAGAAGCGAATCGAAATCCGAGGTGAGCGCATCGAGGGAACTATAATCGGCCGGGATCGCGGTTAGAATTTCACTTTTCAGGCTATCGAGGTATGAATACGAATGCCGGTTATTGGCAATCGCCACCTTGTCGGCAATCTCGGCGATTCTCTCCTCGTCGGTCAAGCTGAAATAAGAGGCGACAATCTTTTTCACCTTGTCGCTCGCCTTGGTTCTGAACTCCTCCTGGAAATGCCACTTTTTGTTGTCAAAGCGAGCCAGGCCCCTGGCGGTGATGGCCCAGATGTCGTAGGCGAGATAATTCGAAGCGCCACCCGACCTGACAGTAACCATCGCCTGCACCGGTCTCAGTTCGGAGGGAACCGATACATCCTTCCAGGCGTCGGCCAGAGGATACGCTCCCAAACCAGCCGGATTCCAGTGGGTTGCGGTGGCGTCGTCTGCTATAGCAACATACGCTTCTCCCATAGCCGCCGCGCGACCGCCGGGGGCGATTCGCAGATAGAGAACCGCCGCGTTGGAAATGTCGGCTCGTATGTCCGACGCGATGGCGGTTACCATGAGCAGGGCGATGAAAGAAGCGATAAGTTTCGTTGGTTTCATGAGCTTCTCCTGTGTATTAATTAATAACAACTACTTTTCCAAATGATTCCGCTTTTTCCCCGCCGTCGGCGAGGTGGGCGGTAGCTTTGTAAATATAGACTTCCGAAGCGACTCTCACGCCGTCGGAATCCCTCCCATACCACTGTATATCGTCATAAAAACCGGGATTCAAAGAGTAGCGCTGGAAAGATTTTATTTTTCTGCCCGAGAGGGTAAATATCTCGAGGGAAAGTTTTTCTACCGGACGGGTAAGAATATACGAGAAGGTCGTCGATTCCCGCATCGGGTTGGGATAGTTCAGCAAATCGTCGATAGCCAGCCCATCCGACGCCAGCACCTCGACATCAAACTCAAGGCGCGTCGAATTATTGGCGTTATCCCAGGCCTTGATTTTCAGATGATGCCGGCCCGGCTCGATACCGTCCAGAGTATAAGCGATCTTTCCCGACGTAAAATCGTCCTGATTATATTCAAAAAGCGGGCTGAGATTTTCCTCGACCTCGCTGCGATAATCAACCTGCATGGTTATGCCATGCCCCAGCCCGCCGGCCAGGTTTATGCCGGACGGATCCGACAGGCTGATCTCCATCTGTTCGCTGCTACTGATTACGTCGCCGCTGGTGAAATCATCCCGGCCGGTAAAAGACACTTCGACCGTCGGACCGGCCGTATCGGTAAAGGCTACGATGGAGTCGGATACATTTATCGCCTCGACAATCCCCGCAGCGTCAATACCATCAAGCATTCCATAGACCGAAATCTTGGCCCCTTCACCGCCGTAACCGATATCGAGCGGCGGGATGAACTGGAAATCGAAGGCACCATCGACAATTGTCGCCGAACCGCGGAAGATCGTCGGACCGGTTACACTGTACTCTATGGTCTGAGTGGTGCCGTTGGTCGGGCGATAAGTTTTCTGTCGCTCGGAATCATAGACATTCACAAAGAGCGTACCATCATGGCCGTACACCTCTCCCCCGTCATCAACTACCCGACCGCCGACGCTGACTGGCTGGAGAGCAACCAGGCTGTCCGGTGCGGACGTAAACTCGATATCAAGCCGGGGTACGCCCAGTTTCAAAAACGGGTCGCCAAAAAAGAGATAGTTGCGGTCGTTCTTCTCCGGGGCAGGCACACCACCCGAGTACTGCCGAAGCAGCTTGGCGGTATACATCGCTTCACATATGGAGACCTCGTCGTCGTAGAGCAGGATGTCAAACACCTGCCGATTGAACTCCGCGTTAGGCGAGGAATAGACCAGCCTTGTCGCCGAGATCACGCCCACTGCGCCGCCAATGGCAAGCGAAAGCAGATCCTCAGCCATCCCTTCATTGGCCGGGTGATCGAAAAAGCCTATCGCGCAGGAGGCGGCGAAGACCAGGGTCAGACGATCAAGGTTATTCAGGCGGGGCAAGTCGTTATCCCGGGTGAATACGCGCTCATGCGCCCAGACATCAGGATTGCCGTGGCCGACGTAGTTTATCAGCAGGGTGCCGTCGTTGATCGAGTTGATGATCGCCTCGTTCACTTCCGGCTTGTAAGTACCGACAAACGGGTATTCCCACATGTAAATCTTGTCCCGATTGAAGTAGGTCGGAATATGGTACTGCTCCAACTCCTCGGTCTGGGTGGTGTGGAAAGTCTCGTTGTCAAAATTGCCGAATTCATCATCGGCCACCAGCGTGATATTATTGCGCCAGATGCCAAAATCGGTCGGCGATTCGTAGCGCTTGATCTTATCGGTAATTACGGCGATCTCGGCGGTCGATTTAACCGGCCAGCGCGCCGCGATCATGTCGAAACCATGATCCAGAGCGGTATAGCTGGTATCGCTGTCGAGCAGGCCGTAGTCACCGAAGTAAACGTAGTTATCGTCCGACGAGGTCCGGTCATAGGCATGTATATAGGGCGGCACGTAGTTGGCCGAGTTGACATTCATCCGGTCCAGGAAATCATAACTGCCGTCCCCCACAAACAGTACTCCCGCCGGGGCCGGGGCCGGGTAATTCTCCCAGGCGTACTTGAGATAATCGCGGATGGCGGTCGGGTCGAACATACCGAAAGCGAAGTTGTCCATAATCTCTTCGACTGTTACAACCATGATGGCGTGTCCTTCGGACCCGCGGTAAGAGACAAACTCATCCAGAGCGTTTTCGAAAACCTCATCGGTAATGACGATGCAATCCGCCTGTCGGTTGGTGTTGTGAAGATCGGTCACGGTGGCTCGCGCAATCGACAGCGGCGCCAGCGCCTTCGACTCCGGACAGAGGTAAAAACGATTGAAGGCGATCCCCGTCATGTCAGCGTAGAACGACAGTTGACCGGAACTGACCGTAGCGCCGGTGTGAATCAGAGGGCGATGCGGATCAGATATATCAAGGATCAGCGGTGAACTGGAGAAATCATCGATAACGGTTATTTCCGCGACCCCGCTATACGCTCCGATAGTCAGGTCGGCGCGGTCGTTGATTGGCATATTTTCACATTCGTAAGCCAGTTCGATATAATCAAAATGCGGCGGCGCCGCGCTGCTGGGCCAAAGTTCGAGTTCGATTTTGTTGGAGCCGTCAAAAAAGGAGGCCGAACGATAAGTACAGTCATGTTGGTTGCACGCCTTCTCCAGTCCGATAATATCATTGACATAGATATTCATATAGCCATCGTCGTCGCCGGAGCCGGTCAGATCAAAAGTCTCCCCCTCCAGATTGATCTCGACCGTGTCGCCCGCAACAATACCGGGTGTGGAGGCGAAGAAACTCAACTGCTCTTCATCCGACCAGTACCAACTGTAATAATCGGTTATCTTGCCGTCGTTATACCGCAAAAGCTGGTTGTCCTGCTCAAGGTGAATCCGGCGGCGATGACTGCCGAAACTGTCGACCGCGCCGCCCCCGGGCGGACCATCGGTCAGGATCATGCGCTGACCATCGCTATCATCGGAAATAGTCAGCCAGTATATATTTCGATCGAAATAGACATTGTTGATGTAATAAACGGAATCGGCGGCTTCATACACCCAACGATTCTGAGACTCACCATAAAAGAGAAGGTAATCATCACTGTCGAAGCTGCCGTCACCGCCGTCGTTAACGTACACGGCCACTTCGGTAAACTCCGGCCGGGGATCCTCGTTAAACACCGGCAGGGGTGCACCGCCACCGTTATACAGGTGCAGGTCATCCGACGCCAGACCGTTCAAATTAACCCCGACCTGCGACAGTTGAGCGCCGGTGACTCGATACAGGCTGGTCTGATTGACGGCGACGCGGAACCACTCGCCACCCGCGGCGAACGGTCCGGCGGCGGCAGCGGAGGGTTTCGTTAGAGACCGCGGGGCCGCAGGCCAGCTTATGAACTGCCCGTAATTGGCCAGGGCGTTTTTGAATATGCGATCAAACACCGGATCGTTGACCGGTTCGCCCGTTCGGAGGCCGCCGGTGAAGACAAGCTTTACCTCAACCTGCCCGTACACCTGGCTGCCCACGACTGGAAAGATCTGCACGGTTGCTATCTGGCGGCCGCGAATCCGGTTCGGTTCCAACAACTGCACCAGCGGTCGAGCTGTCTCGGACAGGCTGACCGTCTTCTCAAACGGCCGCAGGTCACTCCCCCGGGCGAACAGCAAGCTGGCACGCGCACCCTCGGGAAGGCCGACCTGGATTGATTTGTAGAAGGTCAGCGATGAATCGGTTTCGATATAGCGGTCCAGACTCTCAGCATCCACGGTGACGGTGAAGTGAAATTCGTCGGCAGATGACAAAACGACCTGAATATCTCCGATACCGGCCGATACGCTTAAGCTGATTGAGAGAAACAGCAGAAGAAATAGATTAGGTTTATACAAACGTCTTTCCATACAAAACCGGGGCAGATCCCGGCCCTGGGTCCGGTATTATATAGCTCCGGCCAGAGGCCATCAGTTAAAGTTCAACTTACACAAAAAAACAGTTCAATCATTAACCGTAGAGCTATACAAAACCTCCTGAATCTGTATAAACCTCAGCAGAATATAATGTTCCCTCTATTTTGTCAAGGGCTTCAGACTGCGCCTTGAGCCCTTTGAAAGGGACGTATATTCCCACATTCAGTTGTAATATCGCAAGATACGCGAAAATAGTAAAGCAATTTATTGGCCAAACCATCAAAAAAGACCTTCCTTGGTCCGCTAAGAGGTTAATCTTTAATAGTTTAACAAACCTTCCCTACTGTTCGGTTCACGCCCGGCAATGAATTTCCTACTCCTGTCTACCGGCAATATTGCTGAAATATATTTCACAATCGGGCAAATGATGTCATTCTTTGACACGATTAACGCACTGTCCGCCTAAAAACCCGATAACATCGAACGTGTTTCTTCGCTCATGCGTCTAGCCGCGTATTTTGTCTGCTCCAGCTTGTGAGCGTAGTCCTCGAGATTACCGACCGGATAGAAGACGGCTGAATAAATCTCGTAATACTTTTCTACCAGAGCGCCAAGCTGTCGCAGCATAGCCTCATCATAATGACCGGTCTCTTTGATTCGCGCAAAGCCGTACTCGAGATTATCTTCATACGCTTTGAGCAGCGGTTTCTCTCCGGCGATCCAGGCATCAATCACCTGGCGCATCTCGGCGGCCTTGATCTCGGTGCCTCGGCCTTCGCTGCCTGCTTCCCACTGCTGAGTCATCCTCTCGCCATATCGAAAGAACATATCGGTCGTCTGGTCAAAATGATCGGTGAGATAGATCGCCAACTCGGTCGGCGTCGCACCGCTGAGCTTGTTGGCCCAGGTCGCGCGTAATCGACCGGCGCGTTGCTCCGATGACTGCTGCGCCTCTTCGACTGTCTGGCCGGTTTCGATTTTAACGCAACCGGCCGGACTAATCAGCAGTGCTAATATGAATGAAATGCTTACCGCGCGCAGCATCGGTCGGATCAGGACTCCATCTGCACCGCTTCGGGCGCGGCCGGCTTCAACCGGCAGGTGAAATGGCGCAGTAACTCCGACTCCCAGGCGATTTCATAACCGGTGAGACTCTCTTTGCGGTTGGTGATTGTCTGCGCCACGCCGGCAACATAGTCCAGATGCGAGTTGGTATAAACCCGTCGTGGCAGAGCCATGCGGACAAGCTCGCGCGGTGCCAGCAGTTTTTCACCGTTGGTTAAATCTTCGCCGCCGAACATGAGCGAGCCGATCTCCACCACCCGGACGCCACCTTCGATATAGAAAGCGGTTGTCAGGGCCTGCCCCGGGAAACGCTCCGCTGGAATGTGCGGCAGATACTGCCCGGCATCGACAAAAACAGCGTGCCCCCCGGTCGGCTCCACTATCGGCATCCCGGCCTGTTTGAGCTGACGCCCGAAGTAAGCCACCTGCTCGATCCGGAAATCGAGATAGGAAAAGTCCATTACCTCCTGAAGGCCGATCGCCAGTACCTCAAGATCACGCCCGGCCAGACCGCCATAGGTCGGGAAACCTTCGATGATAATCATTAGTTCGGTCAACTTCTGATAGAGCCGCTCATCGTTGAGGGCCACAAAACCGCCGATATTGGCCAGTCCGTCTTTTTTGGCCGACATCATCACGCCATCACACTGCTCGAACATTTCAGCCGCGATATCTTCAATTGCCTTGTCGGCGTAACCGGATTCGTCGCGACGGATGAAATAGCAGTTCTCGGCGAAACGGGCGCAGTCGAAAAAGTACAGGATATTGTGCTTTTTGCAGATCGCCGAAACCTCTTTGATATTCTTCATCGAGACCGGCTGGCCGCCGACCGAGTTGTTGGTCACCGTCATGATAACCATCGGGATTTTATCACGCCCGTGCTTCTTGATGAACTTCTCCAGCTTCTCGACATCCATGTTCCCTTTGAAAGAGCTTGGTTCGAGCGATGTAGACTCGGGGCAGGGCAGGTCGACCGCGATGCCTCCTTTATGGAGCGTGTTGGCCCGGGTGGTATCAAAATGGGTGTTGTTGACGATGTACTGGCCCTTCTCTAAAATCGTCGTGAAGACCATGTTCTCGGCCGACCGTCCCTGATGGCACGGGATCACGAATCGTTTGCGGGTGATTTTTCGGACGGTCTCCTCAAAGTGCTGGAACGACACCGCCCCGGCATAAGTCTCATCGCCCATCATCAGCGCCGCCCACTGGCGGGTTGACATGGCGCCGGTGCCGGAATCGGTCAGCAGATCGATATAGATATCCTGCGCCCGAAGTCCGAAGATATTGTAGGACGCCTCGATCAGTCGCTTCTCGCGCTCGGGTCGGTGCAGCAACCTGATCGGTTCAACGGATTTTATTCGATACGGCTCGGGCGGTTGGCCTCTGTGTTTCATCATTTACCTCTTTGCCAGGGAATTACAGTTTACGGTTTACCTTACAAGGAGGCGCTATTATATGGCGTCTTTCACCTTCCGGCGATGGTACTCGAGACCTAAATGATTTACCGGTTGCATGGACCTAATATAGAAAATTCTGAGATTTTTTTCAACCATAACTCGCAGATAACTTGCCCGGTCTGAACCCGGCTTCTGCAGCCGGCCAACGCCGGTTCAAACCCGTCAAGAGGCCCAAAAAAGTCGGGCGGGCGAGTTTTTTGACCCGCCCGCCGCGACATATCGATATGGAATTCGGGTGCCGACGGTTGCTTACGGCCGGCGCTGGGTCATTTGCATGACACCCTGGTGCAGAGTGAAGATAATCCCTTCAACCTGAGTCGAGAACTCAACCCTCCACTCATCGCCGTATTTACGAAGAGTGGTGATCATCACTTCATCCACATCGCGCATCTGGATCCTCATTTGGGAGCGCATAACGACATGGACCAGGGTATCCCCCTCGGCAACAGCACCGACAGCGTGACTGGTCATACCCCTGAAGCTCACCTGCAGGTCGGGCGTGCTGGCGAACAGACCATCCATCAGGACCGCGAAAAACTCCTCATCCTCGGCGGTTCTCATCTGAAGCGCGTTGAACTGGGCGCCGAAGAAACCGATCGTGTCAGTTTCGGTCAGAGAATCGGTCGGCGGCGAGACAGCGTCAATGCCGGGCATCAGCATCTGCCGTGTACTGGCCAGCTCATCGGGATGAAGCAACTTCGCGTACGCGGCCCAGTCGAGATCTCGGACCGCCTGCTCCGAGGCTTCAGCGACAGCAATCTGGCTGTCGAGGTTTGCACCCCCCTGGCTGCCGCAGCCGACAGCCAAAACGAGCAGAGCCAGCGCCGCCAAGGTTAGACCGTAACGCGACGCCTTGGAAAATAGATTGAGATTTTGGATTTTGTGTGCCTCCATTGTTCTATCCAGCTTTCAGTTTCGATCCTGACAAGTGCCTAATATACCCAAAATGAGGTTTTTGACAACCCTTACCTTTCCGTTTATCTCCTACGCCGTTTTGTGGATCACATCCAAAAGGCTGCCGTCGCGCCACTCAATCACGTGAACCACTTCATCGCTCGTCTTTGCCTTGGTGGGCAGATCGCCGAATTCTTTCG
>DAOWIC010000103.1 GCA_030641085.1 Calditrichota bacterium | reverse complement strand
CTACAAGACTGCGGTCTACATTGGTCGTATCATGGGAGGAGTAATCATGCGATGTACAGCCCGAATCTCAACCCACCGCAAGCGGATGGGGTACCCGTGCTGACCGTTACTTGCCCACAGTCCGCCGTCGGCGGATGGGTTACCAGATGGAACAGTAAACGCACCCCAAGGGGTGCGCCACCCGCCCTCCTGAGCTACAAGACTCAGGCGAGAACGATCCCACAGCAAAGCTGTGGGTTACCGGATTCTCGCATGCGCGAGAGTGGCAGAATTCGCAGGCATTTGATTTATCAAATGCTTGCCAAAGGGCATGATAAATCATGCCCCTACAACACGGGGTATTGGGTTTCTTGACGCCTCCGGCGTCGGCGGAACCGGTCCTACAAAAGCTCGAACAACGCCTCTTCGTACTCGTGGATCTTCGCGAATCCGAGCCGCTCGTAAAGCCGGATCGCGTGATCGTTGTCCGCCTTTACATTCAGACAGACCAGTTTGCCCTCGTGCGCCAGTTCGGAAACGAGCCGCGTGGTTACTATCCGGCTCAGGCCGCGCCCGCGATACTCAGGGTCGGTCGTGATATTGCCCAGCACGGCGATTTTGTACTGATCCGAATCCACATTCACCCCGGCGACCGCCACAATCCGGTCATCTTCGATATATCCGAAATACTTCCCGGTCTCAAGCATGCGCGCCGTGAAGTAATGCCCCGGATAGGCGGTGTCATACAACTGCTTCAATTCGGATTCATGCGACGGATCGAGGCGCCGGATATTGCTGTCATCGGACAAAGGCGCAAGATCGCCGGTGTCGGTCAGCTTCATTTTGAGATGTGTCCCCAGCGGCGTCTCGCGGTAAACGCGGCCAAAGGTGGCGCGTGAATCGACCATGAAATGGCAGTAGAACTTCGGCGGCAGGATCTCGACAATTTCATTCATGAAGGGCGCGAACCGTGCGGTCAGGCCAAACGCCATGACAGTCGGCGTTTCGCAGCCGGTGTAGATCAGGATCGTCTCTTCGATTCGGGCGCGTTGCTCTTCGTAGACAACTGCCCATTGGCAGTGGGGAAAATAGAAATCATCCAGGTCGCCGATATGATATGAAAACAGAACCGGGTCTTTTTGAAAATGACGCCGCAGCCGCGCCCTGTCGGTGGAGTAGATGAACATGCCGCTCGCCGGAGATCCTCTCCGGCTCTGCCGGTAATATTACCGTTTGTAGCCGATTTTTCTGAGGAACTCGATCCGCTCCTGTTTGTCGGCGTCGGATTCGATCCCGACCGGCGTCTCACCGTCGACCACACCCAGCACCCCCCGGCCCAGCCGGGTCTCGACCACGAGCACTTCAAGCGGGTTGGCGGTAGCGCAGAAGATCCGGCAGACCTCGTCGACGTTCTTCACCCGCCCGAGGACATTGATCGGGAATCCCTCCCGCATGTAGATGAAGAAAGTGTGACCGCAGGCAACATCAAAGGCAGCCGTCGCGGCCGCCTCGATCATCTCCTCGCTGTTGCCGTCGGTGCGGATCAGCCGTTTCTGGCTGGCCTCGCAGAAGGCGACCCCGAACTTGAGACCGGGACAGCCAGTGATCAGCGCTTCGTAGAGATCCTCGACTGTCTTGATAAAGTGGGACTGGCCGAAAATCAGGTTGGTGTCAGGCGGGATGTCGATTTTAACTACCTTGGTTTTGTAATTATTTTCCATCTGTCACCTCGAAAATTTCATCGGCGATGCCGCCGTTTATAATCGGATTACGAAAATACTCGGTCCCGGATATCGTGACCCCGATAAAGAACATCGCCTTCGCCTTGCCTTTGATATCAAATTGGCGCGGCAGCCAATGTTCCTCGCCGACCGGGGCGTAGCTCATGGAAAGCTTCAGCTCTTTCATCTTGAACATCGCCTTCTTGACCATTTTGGCCGGGGAGAAATCGACCCGCACCGGATGAAACGATTCGGCATCGATGTAAAAATCGCCGTTGATCAGCCCCTCTATCTCCTCCTTCGCCCGGACCCGGAACTGGTGGCAGATAAAGCCGCCGATCTTATTTTCGAATACGCCTTCATAGGTGATGTCGTAATCGGCCCGGCTGTCGGGATAGAACGGTTCCATCATGAAGGTGGAGACATCGCGCCCCTTACGTTTCTGTTTCTTCTCTCGCTGCTCGTCGGCCGCCTTGTCGCGCTTTTTCTCTTCCTGCAGCTTGCCGTCCTTGTAGTACTCGAGGTAATCCTCATAGACAAGAGCCGTGTCGGGCAGGTACTTCACGTACGTCTTTTTGACAAAGCGGGCTTTTTCTTCAAAGATTCCTTCGTCGTTGAGTTTGCCCTCGATATAATCAGCATCGAAAACGATGTCCTTGATCTCGTCGCGCTGCTTTTGGTCGACTGCCACGATACGTTGTATCATCGCCTCCGGATCAATCGCGTCGATCTGGGCCGCGGGCGTCCGGTTCACCAGCGCCATCATTACCAGAGACAGAATAACAATCTGTGCTTTTCTCATAGTATCATTCCTCGTGAATGAGGATTGTCTTGATCGTATCACCCCGAACAATTTGATCGACCACATCCATACCGATCAGCACCCGGCCGATAACGGTGTACCTGCCCTCGAGGTGTGGTTGCGGCGAATAGGTGATGAAAAACTGCGATCCGCCGGTATCCTTGCCCGAGGTGGCGATACCAACCGTGCCGCGCTCATACGGCTGGTCGGAGTATTCACAGCGCATCATCTCGGGCGGCCCGCCCCAACCGGCGCCGCGCGGGCAGCCTGCCTGCGCGACAAAATTGCCGATCACCCGATGGAATGTCAGGCCGTCGTAGAAACCGTCCTGCGCCAGATCGATAATAGTCATCACCGTGCGCGGGGCGACCTCGAAAAACAGTTCCAGTTCGATCTCGCCCTTCTCCGTTACGATGGTCGCGGTCGGGTTGGTGGTGTACTTTCTTATGGCTCGCTCGATCTCGCGCCGGGTCAGGCTGGTCGGCGCGGGCGGCACCATGTCCCATCGGTTTTCATCGAGCAATTCGCGATAGATCCCGGCCGCCTCGCGGCGGATAACATATTCCGGATCCAAAATCCCGGCCACCAGCACCTGACGGGCGGTGGTGTCATTCTTGTTTTCACCGATAAAACTGCCGGCCACATCGAGCAGCGAGCGGCGAATATCGACCCGCGTTGAATCCGGACGAACCATCATTGAATGAACCCGGGGCAAATAGTCGGCCAGCTTGCGCGTTCCGATCTGATCCAGAGCCATAATCGGCAACATGTAATCGGTGTCGTTAAGGGCCGTCTTGATATAGAAATCGACATTGGCGCTGTCTATAGTCACCAGTTGCTCGAACGCGCCGGCCCGAACAATCGGCTCGGAATCCTTGAACAGCCCGGCCAGACGAGGGACGACATTCATGCCGCCGACAATCCCGTACGCCTCGGCACAGGCGGCGCGGATATCACGATTGTCAAGCGTGAGTAGCGAATCGATCAGCATCACCGCCCGATCTTTCTGCACCGCTGCCAGATAGGTGACACCGGCCGCGACGATATTCGGGGTCGGCCGTTCTTCCATTATCTGCCGGACCAGATCCGCCGCACCAGCATACTCCTGCCGTCGGAGGGCGTTGATGAGCTGTACGGTCAGTTTTTCATCGATCTCTTTTTCGAGCTTACCGGCCAGTTTTTTGGCCACGCCCGATTCGGTCTTACCGGCCAGGCCTGCAATCGCCTGCGTTGCGACGTTGTTGTCGCCGTCGTTAAGCGCGATTGTCAAATACCGGACAGCCTCCTTGCCGCCGGAAGCTCCCAGCCCCATAATTGCCAGCGACCGAACCCACGGGTCCGGGTCGGCCAGATACTGCTCGTAAACGTCAACGGCGGTACCGATCCTCATTCGGGCGAGCGCATACAGCGCCGTAACGCGCACCTGCTCATCCGGCTCGCTCGCCAACAGGCCGGTTATCACATCGGCTTTATCGCTGGCTCCGGCCCGAAAGAGCGCCATCAACGCCGCCTCACGCACTTCGGGCGAGGGGTGCGACAGGTGCCCGGCGATGGCGTCGATTACATCCGGCATGGTGGTGTCGGCCAGACGACCGGCGGCCGTCACCGCCGCGGCGCCGATTTTCGAGGGCGCCTCGACCGAGAGATCAAGCAACCGCACCGCAAACTGCTTTTCATCGGTCAGGCCGAGCGCAAAGGCGGCCGTCTCGGCGACATCCATCTCATCGGTGGTGAACAATTTATACAGCAGCCTGCCGCTGCCGTTGCCGCCGATCCGTCCCACCGCCAGCGCCGCGCGGGCGCGAATCCGGGGGTCGGGGTCGGCAAGGTATGTTTCAAGCTGCCCGGTGCGTTCCCGACAGTCCTCCAGGTGGATTATGTCGGCGATCCTCTCTTCGAAAGTCTTCTCGCGCAACGTGTCATAGAGATACCAGGCAACGATAACAAACAACAGGGCCGCCAGAAAAGCGCCCAGCTTCTCGATGAAGTTCTTCATAATAGCCCAAAAGTACGCCTCGCTTGAAAAGGCGTCAACATAATAAAGCGCTCTCGCCGGGTAGGCAGAGTGGCGGCTGTTATGATAAAAGCCCCCGCGATTGCGTTCGCGGGGACCCAGATAAAAATCTATTAGTGTAGTCTAAATCCCGGCGTTTATACTCACCACCAGACCGCGACCTGCCTCGGGAACCGGGTTGTCCGGGTTACGGGCATTGAACGGCTCGGCGTACACTTCATCGAAAAGATTCTTGCCAACCACCGCCAGCTTTACAGAACTAAACAGCGTGACACCGGCGGTAACATCAACAACAGCAAAGCCTTTGGTGGCAATGTCGTCCAGGTAAGTGACGTTCGGCACTCTACCCTGATCTTCGATCTTGCGCACCGTCACCTCGCCGAACAGACCGTGTTTTTTGTGGCGATAGCCTGCCGTGGCGCTTGTTTTCACCGGCGACACAAAGAGCGGCTCATCTTCAGTATCGTTCTGGCCATGTTGATAGGTGAAACTCAGGCTGCCATAGACGCCGCTATGGAAATTCGCCTCGACCACACCTTCAAATCCGTAGATCGTGACATCATCGATATTCTCATAGCGCCACAACGGAGTGTAAGCACCCGGTGGGCCGGGGGCCGGGATGGAATCGAAGTTCTGGAGCTGCGTGAAATCGCTATAGTCGCTGTAAAAACCGATCAGAGAATAATTGACCTCATCGTGAACCGCTTTCACACCAAAGTCCAGAGAAATCGATCGCTCCGGCTTGATATCCGAATTGGGGCGAGTCTCACGGTTTGAGGCGGATCCGAAATAGAAGCGTTCAACCACGTTCGGCACGCGGTAGGCGCTGCCTATGTTAGTCACCAGGTTGACGCCGCTGCCGAGAGCGTAAACCGCACCGAGGGAGCCGTTAACCGATGAATAATGCTCGTCCTCAGTCGGCAACGGGTTGTCGTCATCGTCCACATAACCGTCGGTTTCCTCGGTGTTGATCCAGAAATTGTCAAAACGCAGGCCGGTATTGATCAGAAACTTGCCAAACTCAGTCTCTCCGGAGGCATATAAGCCGAGACTGTTCCAGCTATTTTTCGGCACTGCCGATCCGACGGTGGTATCGTTGTACGGGAACGGCCCAAAACCTTCGTAGCGCGTAACTGAGGTTACCCCACCGTCAATCTCTTCCCGGATAAAATCCACCCCGAAAGTCATCTGGCTCTCTTCGCTCAGAGTGTAAAGTTCCTGGAAATTAAGCCCGTACTTCTCGACCTCCGTATGGTTCAGAGATGTTATCGGCGTTATGAACATTCCCGGACCGGCCATGATCACCAGCGAGTTCAAAAAGTCGGTCAGGAAGTCCTTGGATATCTTCTCGTAGT
>DAOWIC010000042.1 GCA_030641085.1 Calditrichota bacterium | reverse complement strand
CATTGCGCATCGCCCGGACATCCTCGTACGAGCCGGTGTTCCATTCGTCGATATCCATAAACGAAATGAATTTGTCAAGCAGGTAATACTTGAACATGAAGCCGTACATCATCTGCATCATGCTTTTTTCCATCTCGACCGCGGCCGCTTTGTCCGGGTCGCCGGTGAGATAGTAGGTGGGCAGGTTGTACGGTACGTACATGCCGCCGAACGGCCCGATATTGCCCAGATCGATATGCTGCCGTCCCTGAAACTGTTTCATGGCGTACAGTTTCGAAGGCCGTCTTTTAGCGATCGGCCGCATCACCTCTTCATACCATTTGGCGTAATCGTAATCTTTGAACTCCGGCCAGACCTCGTTGGCGGTGTAGAAGCGGTACAAATCGGCGCCGTTCGGGTTGTCGCCGATAGCGTTTCCGAGGAATGTCCCGTCGCCGTTCCACCAGCGGTAGATAATCCCCTTGCCCGGAAGAGTCTCTTTCTCAGTGTCGTTATAGACGTAGATGCCTTCATGTTCTTGGTAGACGGTTGAGCTGAAATCGCGCCGGGTGGCGTTGTCTTCCTGAAGGCTGGTGATATGGCAGGTCTGGCAGGCGACCCGGTCGGTGTGTTCGTTGAGATAGTCGGCGAGCGCTTGATTGTGGCCATGTGGTGACGGAGTATGGCAGTTTTCGCAAGTGACATTGTAATGTGGCAGGTCGTTAGCCATCATCGTAGTCGTGTGCATTCCCTTGGCGATGCGGTGTCCCTCGGTGACATGGCACTCGATACACTGCACTCCGGCCCGGGCGTGAACATCCCAGGTGGGGGAGAAGGGCGTGCCGCGCTTGGAGCCGGGGTGAAGCACGCGCGGGCGGTCGTGTCCGGTGTTGACCAAGCTTTGCATGAACGATGAATCCGCGTCATCGACATAAATATCCCCGCCGAGGTTGTGCTGGTGGCAGCGCAGGCAGGCCTGCGAAGTAGGCGTTGTGACCGACAGGGCGGCTTTCAACGAGCGGTCCTGATCCCAGCGCTTGAAGCCGTTATCGTCGACCACCACCTGCTTTTTGTTCATGTCATAGGCGACCGCGTGGCAGATGAGGCAGTCGATTGCACTCTTTTCTTCGTCAGTAGTGGAGTAGGCGGGCATCATCTCGCCCAGCGGCGCCTGGTACTGGCCGCCGATATGGCACTGACCGCAACCTTCGGACATAGTATCGCCGTGATTAGTGATAACGATTTCGGCCCACGCGGTCATCGCGAACGAACCGGGCTTGGGGCAGGGGCGGTTAATCTTGCCCATCGGGAAATCATCGGCCAGCACACCGTTGAAGCCGTACACATTCGGATGCTCGGTAGTGAAAAACAGGTAGTGGGCCGAGCCGGTGAGATTCTCCATCAGGTCTTCGGTTCGGGCGAGACCGTTGTCGCAGTCTGTAAAATGTATTTCTTCATGGCAGCCGAGACAGGTAGCCGGACCTTCGTATGCGTCAATACCGGCCTGCTGAAAGCGTTCAATATGAACCAGCTCGTAGGAAGCGTAATTGGCTTTGAGGTCGGCGACAATCAGCGCCATTTGCTCGGCGGACGCTTGTTCAACCGGAAATTCAATGGAATACGGTCGGCTGTCGGTCGGCATCATCAGGTTTATCATCGAGGACCAGTTATACCAGGCCAGACCGGCTACAATAATCAGGGCTACAATTATCTTTGCGAATATCTTGTTACCGCTCATGGCATGCTCCCTCAAACCATTATCCGTTAATCCACATTCGTACTGCCATGAATAAAAGCAGGGTGGCCCGGTTTGACAAGCCCTAAACAGCCGTGAATACGGTCCCTTCGTCGCCTGAAACGGGCCGTACTCGCGGCGGCGGGAAAAAGCCCTTGCCCGCGCGGCTGCCAGCAATTATAATCGTGAAATAGTTCACAGGTCTGGAGGCTGCTACAGTATCCGACTTTTCGATTCTGAGCGGCCCGGGCAGACAAGTAAAAGTATATGTTTATAACGTTTGATGATAAAGTGAGTTGTTAATGAAAGAATTGATGTCTGGAAACGAAGCGGTCGCACGCGGCGCCTGGGAAGCCGGCGTCAAATTGGCCGCTGCTTACCCCGGCACCCCTTCCACTGAAATATTGGAAACGCTGGCGGCGAAATATCCGTCGATCTATTCGCAATGGTCACCGAACGAGAAGGTGGCCTACGAGGTCGGCATCGGCGCCTCGATCGGCGGCGCCCGGACGCTGGTGACCATGAAGCATGTCGGGCTGAATGTTGCCGCGGATCCGTTCATGACACAGGCCTATACCGGCGTTAATGGTGGCTTTGTGGTTGTCTCGGCCGATGATCCGGAGATGCACTCCTCTCAGAACGAGCAGGACAACCGGACCTACGCCAAGTTCGCGAATATCCCGATGGTGGAACCATCCGACAGTCAGGAATCGAAAGATATGGTGCTGACCGGGCTGGAAATATCGGAGCGGTTCGACACGCCGGTCATGCTTCGTATGACCACCCGTATTTCGCATTCCAAGAGCATTGTCCAGGTGAGCGATCAGGTGACCGGCCCGGATAAGAAATTCGTCAAGGATCCGGCCAAGTATGTCATGATTCCAGCCTATGCCCGCAAGCGGCACGTGGTCGTTCGCGAGCGTCTGGAGAAACTCCAGAAGTTCTCCGAGGAGACACCGCTCAATTTCGTCGAAGAGAACGGCTCGAAGATCGGTATCATCACCGGTGGCGTTTCCTATGAGTATGCCAAAGAAGTTGCGCCTGATTTTGATTATCTCAAGCTCGGTTTCAGTTACCCGCTGCCGATGAAAAAGATCGCCGATTTTGTGGCGAAGCATGACAAGGTCATCGTCGTCGAGGAATTGACGCCGTTCTACGAGGAGCAGATCAAAGCAGCCGGTCATGAGGTTGAGGGCAAGAAATATTTCGGCCATCGCGGGGAGCTGTCGCCCTATCGCGTGGCTGTTGGTTTGAAGGAGGCCGGTGTGCTTGATGATGTCGCCGCCGCCGAGATTCCGGCCGCCGAGAACCTGTTCCCACGTCCACCGGTGCTCTGTCCCGGCTGTCCGCATCGGGGAGCGTT
>DAOWIC010000027.1 GCA_030641085.1 Calditrichota bacterium | reverse complement strand
ACTACTGGACCGGCTACAAAGCGGAGGACTGGTTCGACAATCCGCGCCGGATCAAACGTGCCCGCAAGCTGCTCGAAAGGATTGTCGCCAACGCAACTGCAGTGTCGGTGGTGAATCCGGCAATCGCCGAGTATCTTGGCGCCGGGGAGGTGATTTATAACAGCTACGATCCTGAGCGGGCGAAGCTATGGCGATGCCCCACCGCCGCAGACAAACTGCAGATCGGCATTCTCGGAACACTGGATGAACTCCGTCCGGTGGAACCGCTATTTCAGTTGCTGGCGACCATGCGCGAGAATGCTCCGGCGGTATTTGAAAAGATAAATCTTTGTCAGATCGGCGCGATCAACATTCCCGAGTTTGACACGCTCGTAGACCGATACGGCCTCAGGGATCGCATTACTGTTCACGGCACACTTGGGCGGATAGAGACTATCGAACGGCTTTCCGAATGCGCCATGCTATATATCGGGCTGTCGACATCGAAAGAGACCGACATTATCCCGGGGCGTATCTTCGACATGATCGCCTCCGGTCGAACGTTGCTGGCGTATGCGCCGCCCGACAGCATGATTGCCGACCTGGTCAACGAGACGAACAACGGCCACTGTTTCCACGCCGACAATATGTCATCCGCTGTCGAATACCTGTTGTCGCGGTACCAGTTTTTTTCGGAGGGTAAACTTGCGGTGAAGCCGCTTCCGGATTACGCCTGCAAATTCTCCGCCGAGGGGATGGCGGGACAATTCGCGGGACTGATCGAAAAAGTAAGCGGCGTTAACTGAAAATCAGATCATCAATCGATCCCACCCGGCTCGCGGTCGGAGATAATTCCTCACTCAGTAGTAACAAAGTCAGAAGATTGTCGTACAGATCACGTCCGAATTCATTGCTGTTGCCCGTCAGCCATCGCAGCCAGGCCGAGTCAATGCGGTCACCGACACCGGGCAACTCCGTGAGCGCAACGATAGCCCGTATCGTCGCCGATTCGTATGAATAGGATAACGGAGGCGTGGCTACCCTCTTGACGCTTTTCAACAGCCCCGGATATCGGGACAACCATCCGATCAATCTCAGTCGCTCCCGATAGGCCCGTGATGTTACCGGCAGGCCGCAAGAGGCGTCCGGTATGGCGGCGGCCTCGCGCGATAAGGCAACGAGAAACTCTCGATACAAAAGGTGACGCGTTTTGAGTTCATCCGGCAGGCTCATGGCAGCCATAAAAAAGGGCAGGCTGTAAAACGGTGTGGCGGTCCAGAAATGACAGCGGTTGCAGTCCTCACCCTCGAAAAGCCACTTCATCGCTCGTTCATAGATCATGAAGTGGACATATTTCTGCTCGGTAGTATCTTCCGGATAGGCGTGCAGCCTCGCCACGATACCGGCCAGAATCTCTTCTTCCGGTACGCCGGTCAGGCGTGCGACAAATTGCAGCGGCAAGTGTGCGTGACGGTCAATAATATATTCAGTCAGATGCCTGATCGATTTTGGCCGTCGGCCCGGCCTAAGATCAGGCAGCAGCTTATCGCCGCCGTCGCCCGAGAAATAAACCAAATTGCGCCCGTGACGCTTTTCGATTTGATCCATAAACGGCAGAGCGAAGGCGCTGGCGGCATAGTTCATACCGCCCTTCATGCGGATAATGCGTCGCAGGTCATTCCCGGTAACCGGCGGCAGGCGAAAGAGGTCCCAATCGAGATTCAGTCTTTCGGCCACTTCTCGCGCCCGGATTGAATCGGCGCCGAATGTTCCACCGGCATTCTCGAATGTCAGCGCCTTGAATGTCCGCCCCGCGCGCACCAGTCCGGCGGCAACCGCGCGTGAATCAAGCCCGCCACTGAGCGAAATGATAGCGGCCTGTTTCTGGTTGGCCTGACTGCCACTGGCCTGCACAAATAGATCGGCCAGTTCCCCGGCTGCCTCTGTTACACCGGCGACAGATCGCTTCCGGCTGAAATCAAACGGACCGTACGTATGCCGGGCGGCGACTGGATCATTATCGCGCCATTGGAGCAGCGTACCGCCGGGGAGACGCCGGATATTTTCAAGCAGCGTTCTCCCACCGAGCGGATACCCGAATAGCAGGTATTCGGCTGTTGCTCTCCGATCAAATTCGGTCAGCCCGAACAGGCGCGTGATGAATCGCAGCTCCCGCGAAAGGCAGGAACCCCGGCTGTGCTGATAAAAATAGACCGGCAACCGGCCCAGCATATCGTTGATAAAGGCCCACCGCCCGAGCGATTTGTCGCTTATCAGCAGGTTGAACTCACCATCATGTTCGAGCAGCCATCTGCGAACCTGAGGACACGCACCCGGCTCGGCGGGCAGAAGATTATCAACCAGTTCTCGCAGCGTGTCAGGTGGTTGCTTTCCGAAAATATTGTGCAGGCGGCCCTCAACAATGAACAGATAACCGTCACTGTCGTAAATT
>DAOWIC010000143.1 GCA_030641085.1 Calditrichota bacterium | reverse complement strand
CGGGTGTCAGGCTTTTCACAAGTTATGGCTTAACCGAGATGGCGTCGCAGGTGACGACCACTCGCCCCGAGGATTCATCCAGCAAACTCACCACCGCCGGGCGGCCGCTGAAGTACCGCGATCTGAAAATCTCAGAGCAGGGCGAGATACTTGTCAGAGGCGAGACACTCTTCCGGGGCTACTTAGACTCAGCCGGTGTAACGCGACCGATGACCGATAACGGCTGGTTTGCTACCGGTGATCTGGGGTATCTCGACGCCGATGGTTATCTGACCGTTACCGGCCGGGCCGACAACATGTTTATCTCCGGCGGCGAGAGTATCCAGCCGGAAGAGATCGAACAGGCGCTTTACACGCTTGATAGTGTCGCCGAGGCGGTTGTGGTCCCGGTCGCCGACGATGAGTTCGGACATCGACCTGCTGCGTTTGTGAAATCGTCCGAAGGATTGGTATTGGATAATATGCTGATGTGTGAGGCGCTGGGGGCGCTATTACCGCGTTTCAAAATCCCGGTGCGGTTTTTTGAGTGGCCGCAGGACTACGAGAGCGGTTCAATCAAACCGGATCGCGAATATCTCATACATCTGGCGGAAAAGATGATGACCCGTTAGCTCAACTGTGCTGCGATAGTCTCTCTTTTAGCGCCTCCGGCAGCCGGGTCGGCTTGCCGCTTTTTTTATTCACAATTACGTGCACGCTTTTAGCGGTCGCTACTTTGTCGCCGCCTTCCGCGACATAATCATACTTGATGGTAAATGATGTCTGCCCCAGTTTTTCTACTGTCAGAACCAGGGCGTAATCCGCCCCCAGCCGCAGACTGGAGAGGTAATCCGCTTCGGCATGGGCAATTAGAACCATAAACTCCGCCTCGTCGATGATCCAGGCAAGGCTGAAACCGATCGCATCCATAAACGTTTCATATGCATCGTGCGCCAACTTGAGGTAGTTGCCGAAAACAGAATGCCGGCTGCGTCGGTGTCGGGCAGCATGACTTTTCTATCGAATTTCATCATCTTTTCACTCTCCACAACAGATTCGAACCGCCAAAATTACCTAAACCTCTTGACAATTGTATCGCCTTGTAAGAACTATAGGTCTTGAAAAACCAACAGTAAAGTAAACCGGGAGTACCAATGAAGCAAAAACAAAATTCCTCCGGCATACTGCTATGGCTGATTCTGGCGTCATTTTGTATGATGCTGGCAGTGCCGGCTTTCGGTGAAACCGATGAGATTCCGCAACGGTCGGACATCGAAGAGAAGTACAAATGGAAGGTTGAGGACATTTATCCCGACACCGATGCCTGGCGGGCGGCTTACGAGACGGTCGACGCCAACCTGCCGCGCTACGAGGTGTTTGTGGGGCATTTGGGCGATTCGCCGCAGACCCTGCTCGAATGCCTCCAGTTTAACGACAGCCTGAGCCTGATTGTCGACAACCTCTGGGTCTATGCCTACCTGAAGCTCGACGAGGACAATCGGCAGAGCATCTACCAGGAACTGGCCGGCGAGGTTTCGGGTCTCAACTCGCGCCGCAACCAGGCGGTCGCCTTCTTCGAGCCGGAAATTCTCGCGCTCGGCAAAGAGAAGATCGATTCGTTTGCTAAGGCCGAAGAAGGTCTGGGGATTTACGCTTTCTATATCGAAAACCTGTTTCGCACCAACGAGCATGTCCTGTCAGACAAGGAAGAGAATATCCTCGCCCTGGCCGGCTCAATCTCCCGCTCGCCCAACGACATCTTCAACATGCTCAATGACGCCGACATGACCTACGGCTCGATTATCGATGAAGATGGCAACGAGGTTGAACTGACCAAGGGCCGGTACTACCGTATCACAGAGTCGACCGATCGCCGCATGCGTCGCGACGCCCGCCTGACTTATAACTCAGCTTATGAGAAATTGCAGAACACATTGGCCGCCTGCCTCGGGGCATCGGTCAAGAGAGACAATTTCTATAAAGAGGCTCGCGGCTACAACACATGCCTCGAGGCATCGCTCGATCGCTACAATATACCGACCTCGGTCTTTCATAACGTTGTCGACGCCGTCAACGCCAATCTCGAACCGCTGCACAAGTGGTCCGGTATTCGCAAGAGAATTCTCGGCTACGACACGCTTCATACCTGGGACCTCAACGCGCCGTTGGTGCCGGAGATGACCCGGGAGTATCCGTACGACGAAGCGATCAGCATGATTCTCGAGGGCCTCAAGCCGCTCGGCGACGAATATCTGGCAGACCTCAAAATGGGCTTTAATTCCGGATGGGTTGATGTCTACGAAACACAGGGGAAAGGCTCGGGCGCGTACTCATGGGGCACCTACAGCTCGCACCCGTATGTCCTGATGAACTACAGCGGCATGCTTGATGATGTCTTCACGCTGGCGCACGAAATGGGCCATGCTTTGCACAGCCACTACACCAATCAGAACGAACCGTATGTCAGTGAAAACCATTCGCTCTTCGTAGCCGAGGTTGCCTCCACCTGCAACGAAGCGATCCTTATGAAATACTTGCTGGAGCGGACCGAGGACAAGAAAGAAAAGATGTACCTGCTCAATTACTACATCAACCAGATCATGGGCACCTTCTACAGCCAGATCATGTTCTCGGAGTTTGAGATCGCCATCCACGAGCGGATCGAAAGCGGCGGCGCTCTGTCGGCCGAATACCTGCGTCAGGTATACCGCGACATTTACCAGAAATACTGGGGGCCCGAACTGGTCATCGAGGAGAACGGCGATCTGGGCGGTATGCGCATCAGTCATTTCTATAGCCAGTACTATGTTTACCAGTACGCGACCAGTTACGCTGCGGCTCAGTTGATCTCGCAGAAGATTCTCGATGGAGATAAAGAGGCGCTCGACGCTTACCTGAATTTCCTGGCCACCGGTAATTCCGACTACCCGGTCGAGATTCTTAAAAAAGCCGGCGTCGATACCACATCGCCGGAATCGGTCGAGCGCACGATCCGGATATTCTCAGATCTGGTCGATCAGATGGAACAGTTACTCAACGAAAGCTGATCACCGTCGATATAGAATGTTGCGGCCGGTGGCGACAAGCTGCCGGTCGCTTTTTTTTGCCACCGACAGCAATCAGAGGCTTGACAAAGGAAACCATAATGCTATTGTATTGGCGGGTTGGAAATGAAATCCGATTTCACCTGAGGCGGTTTTCTCGGAAATTTGCTATCTTTTTCGCATACAACCGGACAATATAGGGAACAGAAAAACAATCCATCAGTTTTGATTATTAACGAATTTAATGAATAGCACGAAGGAGGAAAACAATGATGATGATCTCTGAGAAAATGGCCGCCGCTCTAAACGAACAGGTCAAGAATGAATTCTACGCTTGGTGGACCTACCAGCAGATGGCCTTTGTCTCCGACACTATGGGTCTCAAGATCTACTCGCAGTGGTTTGACGTTCAGGCCGCCGAGGAACAGACTCACGCGATGAAAATTGCCAAATACCTGCTCGATCAGGGTGCCGAGGTCAAGCTTTTGGCCATGCCGGAAGCAAAGCACGATTACAAGGACATCGTCGAGGTTGTCCAGGGCGCGGTGGATCATGAGCTGATGGTCACCAGGCAGATTCATGAGCTGGTCAAACTGGCTCAGTCAGAAAGCGATTTTGCGACTGGCAACTTCCTGCAGTGGTATGTGGACGAGCAGGTCGAAGAGGTGGCTACTGTCAGCGAGTTGCTCGATCTTACCAAGATGGGTAAGGACTCGGGGCATATGCTGATGGTTGAGAACCGGATTATGGCCCTTCGATCTGGGGGCGGTGAGAAAACCTGATTTTGACGCGGCCTCTCATCGGAGAGGCCGCCTTTTTTTTGCCCGCCGGAGTTGGGCCGAATCCCATAATCGCTGAAAATACTTGACTTTACGGTGATTTCTGGTATAATTTGAGAATAGCGACAGTGCGCTGAGTGCTGACGGGGAATTGCCGGTCAAAACAACCGAAATGGTCCTATCTTCAGCGGGTCATACCTGACAGCCGAGTCGACAATTCCTTGCCGGCCGAGTATACGTCCGACGGTGCCGACGACCACTACATAAATAACCGCCAGGGGCTCCAAGAGCCTGATATATTACCCATTTACCGTTACTGTCCGGGAAATTGCTCAAAGCACCGCGGGTTGGGTCGATACTTTGATAAATGATACTTGGTTAGGTAAATTGTGCTATTGACTGTGGGGAAGCTCTTGAGACGGATATTGCTGACAATTTTGACCGCCGTATCACTGCTGGCGCTGGCCGCACCGGTTTCGGCCCAGCTCAGTCTCGGGGGAACGCCCCCAAGTTTTTCAACGGCAACCAAGACCGATATACCATCTGCGGTCATGTCGCGATTAAACCGGTCGACCCTGCTGGCCGAAGATGCCGAGGAGGAGAAACTGGGCGTGCCGATGCGGTTCGGTTATCCGTTCGACGTCAACTACAACCTGATGAACTCCGGCTCGTGGGAAACCTTGGATGACGGCGGCAGGCTGTGGCGGCTCAAGATCGAGTGCCCCGGCGCCTACTCAATCAACCTGGTCTACGAACGGTTCCGTTTGCCCGAGGGCGCCCGGCTCTATCTTTATTCCGAAGATCAATCGATGGTGATCGGAGCATTCAGCAGCCAGAACAACAAACCGTACGACCGATTCTCCACTGCACCGGTCAAGGGCGAGGTCTGCATTCTTGAGTATTACGTGCCTGCCGGCCTCTCGCATCCGGGGGAGATCGAAATAAGTCGAATTGTCCACGGTTACCGCGACATCTTTTTTAGCGATCGCTCCAAGGACGCCGATGGTTTTAACGGTTCCGGTTCGTGCAACAACAATGTCCACTGCCCCGAAGGTGATCCCTGGCAGAACGAAATTCGCTCCGTGGCCATGATCATCAACGGCGGCGGTTATCGCTGGTGTTCGGGAGCGATGGTCAACAATGTCCGCCAGGACCTGACGCCCTATTTCCTCACCGCCGATCACTGTCTCGGCAGCGAGCCGGACTGGGTGATCATGTTCAACTATGAAAGCCCGAACTGTGACAACATCAACGGCCCGACTTGGATGACGATTTCCGGCACGACCCTGCGGGCAGCCAACGATTTTTCCGACTTCGCCCTGGTCGAGCTTTCCGAGGCGCCGCCCGATTCATACAACGTCTACTACGCCGGCTGGACCAATGTCGATGTCGCCTCCAGCCAATCAGTGGCGATTCACCATCCAAGCGGCGATATCAAAAAGATATCTTTTGACTACGACCCGGTAACGTCAACATCGTATCTCAGCGCCGCTGCCGGCGACAATTCGCACTGGCGCATCGGTCAATGGGAAGACGGCACCACTGAAGGCGGTTCATCCGGCTCGCCCTTGTTTGACCCGGATCACCGTATTGTGGGGCAGTTGCACGGCGGCTACGCCTCCTGCACCAGCATTACCTCCGACTGGTACGGCAAATTCTCGAAGTCATGGAACCACGGTGCTTCGGCCGCCAGCCGGCTGAGCGACTGGCTCGACCCGGATAACACCGGGGCCGACGTGCTCGACGGTCGCGGCTCGGGCGGTGTGCGCATCAGCCACGTGCCGTTGACCGACACACGCGATTTTCTCAATCCCTACGAAGCCGTGGCGATCATTGGGGCCGACACTTTTCTAGCCGATGGAGCCCAGCGCGTAACGTACGATGCCGGATCAGGGTGGGTGCATGAAACCATGACCGCAACCGGCGTCGATGACGGGTACAGCGGCTTCATCCCGGCCCAGTCACCCGGCACCGACGTCACCTACTATATCTACGGCGAAGATCTGCTCGGCAATGTCGACAGCACGGATATGATCACATTCAAGGTTCTTGATTATGGCGTGACCATGACGCCGACTCTCTCCAACGCCAGCGGTGCGGTTGACGATACTGTCTGGCACGGGTTGACGGTTACCAACGTCGGCGTATACGATGACGAATATACAATCGGTGTTGCCGGCCAGACCTGGGCAACGACAATCTGGGATGCCGATCGGCTGGCTGAGATTTCGACCACTGGCATACTGGTTGCCGACGAATCGATTGATATCCTCGCGAGGGTGATAATCCCGGTTTCCAATTACGGTGATAACGACGAGGCCACGCTTAATGTTACTTCGATGGGTGACAGCTACTACCAGTCCGATTCCTGGCTGAGGACGTATTCGGACGGCGAACCGCTGACACTACCGTTCACCGATGAGTTTGCCACGACCGAGATCGACATGGCTCGCTGGGTGTCCAATGTCGGTGCCACTGTCAACGAGGATGGCGTTGGCGAATCGTCGGCCCCTTACAGCCTCAATCTTGATGGAGAGACGACCGGGGCAGACACGCTTTCGTCCTACCCGATCGACTTGAGAGATCAAAGCGGCCTGATCCTGACCTATTACTACCAGCGAACCGGCGGCGGTGACTCGCCGGAGACGCTCGATGATCTGTGGGTGGAATATTTCGACACCTCCCGCACGTGGGTCGAAGCCCAGCGGTATTCCGGCAGTGGTGAGGATATGACCGCCTTTGAGTTTGTTCGTTACGTGCTTCCGGATGACGCCTACCACAGCGGCTTCAGGGTGCGTTTCCGTAACCGCGCCTCCACTGGAAGTTTTGACGACTGGTTTGTG
>DAOWIC010000333.1 GCA_030641085.1 Calditrichota bacterium | reverse complement strand
GGGGCGGCAAGCGCGTGCTGACGCTGTCGAACGGTAAGAAACTGCGCGTACGAATCCCAAAAGGGATTGACGATGGTGGCAAGATTCGACTGGCGGGGCAGGGGCAGCCGGGCTATCTTGGCGGAAACAACGGGGACCTGATAATCATGGTGAGAGTTATGCCCGATCAGAAATTCAAGCGCAAGGGAAATAATATATACACGTCGGTCACGATCTCGTTTGTTGACGCGATCAAAGGCTGTAAAGTGGATGCCCACACGCTGGCAAAAAAAGTGGCGCTGACAGTACCGCCCGGCACCCAGCCGGGAACACTGCTGCGTCTGAAGGGCCAGGGGCTGGCGATCGGCGGCAAACAAGGTGATCAGTTTGTGGAAATTAAGGTCAAGATTCCGAAAACGCTGACCGCCAAGCAGCGTGGCCTGCTCGATGACTGGGGATAATAGGGGTATGACGAGAGGAGCGAAGATGCGTCTTGACGAGCCGCACAGGGCGAAGCTAATGGACATGAAGGACAGCATTGATCAGAGTATTTACTTTTTCGAACGATTACAGAAAGCGATCGAGAATGGAATCGCTGGTGAAGATGAGCGGGTAAGTAATATATCGGATCCAGGGACCTCGGAAGCACTTGAACAAATGATATCCTATGAAAAAGCTGAATTGGTGGACGTGCTAGCTCCTTTGAGCCGCGCTTCTGTGTTCCTTACGATATATGGCGTGGTTGAACACATTTTGATGAAAGTTTGCCAAATAGTTGTTGAGGCAAATCTCGAAAGAGGTATAAGCATCGGAATGAAAGATCTTGCGGGAAGCGACTTCAAGAAAGCGCAGATTTATCTTTCAAAAGTGGCTGGTGTCTCTTTGCCTCCTTACTTTTCGGGGAGTGCGGAAAAATACCGTGTGCTGCGCAACCACTTGACTCATTCAGCGGGATTGCTGAATAAGGATGCCTTCAAAAGTATGTGTAAGAAAAAGGATGCCTTCAAAAGTATGTGTAAGAAAATTGATAAGCCCCGTAAGAAAGCCGGAAGTTATCAATTTTCAAAAGACTCTTTTGAGGTTCGCTGCGAAGAAGATGGACAGTATCGAATCGCTCTCGACTATGACTTCGTCTATCAGTTCATTGATGACGTCAAGGCTATGTTTTCTGTGCTGCTGGAGCGATGCAGCGACTCCGAGCCGTAGCCGAGGGCAGGGAAGTCCGGTTGCTCGAGTTGCCAATAATCCTTATTTAGGGGATTGAAAGGTGGTGTTTGCTCAGCGGTCCCGGAAATCAGCAGAAAGCGCCGGTTGCAGGCTAAAATCAGCGATTCGCGCCGCTGTCAGAATCTGACCAAAATTCCTGAAAATCCAACCAAGTATTACACTTAGACTGAAGTTCGCCCTTTTTGGGGCCGATATAGTCATAATGAGGGCTAGAATATACGGAGGCAATATCTATAAAATCGAGCGAACAGAGTACGGATTCCACCTAACCTTTGGTGGTGTAATGACTGCCCAGGAGATGGCCGGATGGCTGAAAGAGTCCGGGCAGGAGCTGGCCGACCAGCAGGGGCCGTTCTCTGTCTTTGTTGATATGCGTACTCTCGGGCCGCTGGACAGGCACGGCCGGGCCCTGATTATGGAGGGCCAGATGCTGTACCAACGACGCGGTATGGAGCGCTCGGTAGTTATTCTGAAAAACCCGGTCACGACGATGCAGTTTAAGCAGATTGCTATCGATTCGGGTATATACGATTACGAACGGTATATTGATGCCTCGGCGAGTGAGAACTGGGAGAAGGCCGGGCTTGATTGGATTCTGCACGGTATCGATCCGGATCGGACCGAGAAAGAGCCTGCCGGTTACTCGTCGTCCGAGGATTCAAGGTCTGCTTTTCGAAGCGCCTTAAACTTTTTCAAACAATCCAAATAGTCCCGCTCCGCTTCAAAGCGCGGGATCTTATCCGAAACACTCAGATCAAATATAATAACTTCGCTGTCCCCGTCGAAGTAGGACATCATTACATTCGGAATGAACGTTGTCTTGAAATTCAGGTAAAGCGTTCGCAGCATATGCCCGCCGTCGGTCTCAATCGGCTCCACCTCCGAAACGATCAGGTCCTCCCCGAAGTGGCTGCGCAGCGATATCGTGTCGTCGTGAATCAGGTCGTCGAGGGTGAACTCTCTTTTGGGTTGCTGTTTGACCTGGAAAATGTTGACGCCGATAATAACGACGGCGCTGTCATAGCTCGTGCTGTCAGGGACAAAGGCAAACGAGTAGCCATCCTCGATCGCCATATCGGTCACCATGCAATAATTGTCCGGCGGCAGGATAACGTAGCTCAGGCTGTCACCGGCAAAGAAGGCGGTATTGCTGTCGAGCGTGTTGTGTGTCTCCTGCGCGCCGATGCCGCCGCTCAGCAGAACCAACAGAATGAACGATCTGATCAATAACTTCATATAGAACTATTATCGACGAATAATTGGTCGTCTAAATCAACCGATATCAGTCATCTTTTATCCTGTAAACTAACTGATCGTGCGAGGAAACGAAAGCCGGAAAATATTTTTTCAGCGGGATGCTTGTTTTTTTCAAAGATGGCCATATTTTAAGGATTCTGTGAGCGAGCAAAGAACAACACTATAAATAGCAGTTATAAACCCAAAAGAAGCGAGGTTAGAATGGCAGGGATTGTTGGCTACGGTGCGCACCTGCCCCGGCACCGCATTAAGGTCGAGGAGATCGCCAAGGTGTGGGGAGCGGATGCGCCCAGTTACAAAAAGGGTCTGATGCTTCGGGAAAAATCAGTACCACCGCCCGACATGGATACCATCACTCTTTCGGTTGAGGCGGCCCGTAACGCGCTCAAGCGCTCCGGCGGTATCGACCCGAAGGATATTGGGGCGATATATATCGGTTCCGAATCGCATCCGTACGCCGTCAAGCCCTCCGGCACGACCGTGGCCGAGGCGCTAGGCGCCACGCCCGATATCCATTGTGCCGATTTTGAGTTCGCCTGCAAGGCCGGGTCGGAGGCGATGTACGTCGCCCTGAGCCATGTCAAGGCGGGGGAGATGCCCTACGCATTGGCGATAGCGGCTGATACCTCGCAGGGCGCCCCATCGGATGCCCTGGAGTTTTCGGCGGCGGCCGGAGCGGCAGCCTTTATCATGGGCACCAAAAACCTGATCGCGGAGATTCTGTATACTCACTCTTACATGACCGATATGCCCGATTTCTGGCGGCGCGAGCATGAGTTCTACCCGCAGCATGCCGGGCGTTTCACCGGTGAAGAGGCCTATTTTGCCCATACCAAAGGCGCCACCAGCGCTATTTTGAAAAAGGCCGGCATGAAGCCGTCTGACTTCCAGTACGCCATCTTCCACCAGCCGAATGGCAAGTTTCCCCAGCGGGTGGCGTTCGAACAGGGCTTTACCCAGGAACAGATCGATCCGGGCTGGCTGGCGCCGATTCTCGGCAATACCTACTCGGGAGCATCTCCGATTGGCTTGTCCTCGACTCTCGACGTGGCCAAGCCGGGTGACATGATTCTTATGTGCTCCTACGGGTCCGGCGCCGGCTCCGATGCTTTCATCTGGAAAGTGACCGACCGCATCAACGAGGTCAGGGATTTGGCTGTCCATACCCGGAAGCTGCTTGAAGAGAACCAGATATACATCGACTACGGCACCTATGCCAAGTACCGTCGCAAAATCCGTAAGAACGCTTAGGAGGTGATTCCGCAATGAGAGAAGTTTGTATTATTGGCGTCGGCATGAGCAAATGGGGCGAGATCTGGAAACAGTCCCTCCGCGACATGCACACAGACGCCGCTTTGAAAGCTATCAAGGCCTCCGGCGTGGATCACCTTGATTCGATGTATGTCGGCTGCATGTCCTGCGGTCTTTTTGTGGGGCAGGAACACCTGGCCTCGCTCTTGACCGACTACATGGGCATGTGTGGTTTGCCCGCAACCCGGGTTGAGTCTGCCTGTGCATCGGGCGGCATGGCCGTCCGCCAAGCGTTTATCGAGGTAGCCTCCGGGATTTCCGATATCGTCATGGCCTCCGGAGTGGAGAAGATGACCGACTGTTCCGGCGATGAAGCCACCTACGCGCTGGCTACCGCCGCCGATCAGGAATATGAAGTGTTCCACGGCGCGACCTTTCCCGGCCTTTACGCCATAATGGCTTGTGCCCACATGGCCAAGTACGGCACCACGCGCGCCATGCTTTCGGCGGTCTCGTCGAAAAACCACACCAACGGTGCCATGAACCCGGTAGCGCAGTATCCGTTCAAGGTTACGCCGGCGCAGGTCGAGAAGTCGGTCATGATTGCCGATCCGCTGCGTATCCTGGACTGCTCGCCGATCACCGACGGCGCCGCGGCGGTTGTCGTTACCACGGTCGATATCGCCAAGAAGTTGGGCAAGCCGTATGTGAAGATCATTGGCTCCGGTATCGGCACCGACACTATCGCGCTCGCCCAGCGTGACGACATAACCACGATCAAGGCCGCCACCATCGCCTCTAAAATGGCGCTGAAGATGGCCGGTAAGAAGATCACCGATATTCAGTTCTCGGAAGTCCATGACTGCTTCACTATCGCCGAGATCGTCGTGGCCGAATCGATTGGTCTCTACGAACCGGGCAAAGCCGGTCCGGCCTTCCTCGCAGGGGAATCCGCCCTCGACGGCAAGTTCCCGATCAACTCGTCCGGCGGCCTGAAGTCCAAAGGCCATCCGGTCGGCGCCACCGGTGTCGCCCAGATGGTTGAGGTCTACAAGCAGCTTACCGGTCAGGCCGAGAACGGTCGGCAGATCCCGAATTCACCGAAAATCGGCATGGCCCAAAACATGGGTGGTTCCGGCGGTTCATCGGTGGTTCATATCATGGAGGTGGCCTAATGACTATGTTTAGCTCTCGCAACTGGCGCGAATATCCGCATCGCTACCGCCTTGAAGCCTCGAAATTCAAAAAGAGCGGCAAGACCTATTTTCCGAAGCGGATGGTTGACCCGGAGACCGGCGACACCGAGCAGGAAACGGTCAATCTGCCCGATACCGGCAAGATTGTCACCTATACCGTCATTCGTATCGCTCCCGGACAGTGGGGCGACCAGTCGCCCTATGGGCTGGCGATTGCCGAGCTGACCGACGGCACCCGTCTGATGGCGCAGGTGACCGACTGCGATGTTGAGAAAATCAAAATCGGCATGGAAGTCCGGATTGAGTTCCGGCGCGTCCAGTCCGAGGGACATCACGGTGTCCTCAGCTACGGTTATAAGTTCGTGCCGAAGTGGTATTAGGCACGCAGTATCTTTTGTTTGAATGATATGGCGGCGGGTCGCAAGGCCCGCCGCCTTTTTTTGTGTGTATCGTTTGGATGGTATGAGAGTAGGTCAGGACCCTTGCCGGAAGGTCCGACGCGAAGCGGCGGAGGTCCTGACATCCGTAGTGGGCATGAATTATCATGCCCGGGGCAAGCATTTGATAAATCAAATGCCTACGCATCTGGGGGACAGAGGGGTATGTTCGGATTATGCGATACTGCCGGATTCAACAAGCCCACGGCAAAGCTGTGGGTTACAGATTTCTTGTTGCCAAGAACATCGATAAGCGGTTTAATGAACATGTTAGTCAATGTTGAATAGAGGGAGGATATATGCCTACTGTATTTGGTAGGATGCTTCCAGAGACAGCATCTACGGGCTTCTACAGTAAGAATCTCAAATTCCTTATCGATTTGGACACGATACCGGAAAAAGAGTATAGGCTCATTCGGGATCTCTGCATTTTGAGGGAATACCTGAAAAGCATTAAGGACTCAACGGTCGCGCTAACAATCTTCACAGCTTGTGAACCAAAGTCTGACCACATCTCGGGCGTTGGTTTGATTTCGATAGGATTGGTGGATTGTAGTACTGAATATGTGAAGAATCTGGTAGAGTCTGCGTGTGTTAATGACGTGGATTACATCGTAACGGGGCAAAAAGCACCTGTTCAAAATGAGATTGATTGCGGCAGGAAAGAAATAGCTGTCATAGATCTTAATGAGGCAATGCATCAGGCCGAAGTTTTTGCCCGAGGTCACGAGATCCCTTGGTCATTTGAAACACCTAGTTGGAATATGCCATGGACGTCCTTTTACAGTATGAGTGATGGATTTGGCCAGCGAGCGTCCAATGAATTCGGAAGCAAATTTCAACTCCTTAATCTTAATGACAATATATTAGAGTCAACCCGAGACCTTTTTCTGAACAGGGTGTCACATATTTGCTATACGAGAGATCGACTACACTTCATTAAACAACAGCGTAGGTTCGCGAAACGGAAAGGATGGACCCGCCAGCTGTTCACCTTCGAAGCGGGATATTACCTGAGCTTCTATTACTTCGCGCTTTGGGGCGGAATAGACCAGTTGGCGCTCCTATTGAATGACGCTCTGTCGATGAAAGTCAAGAGAGTACAGTCGATCACTCTGGGTTCCGAGAAATTCATTGACCGAGTCTCGGAATGTGCGCCGGAATTAGCAGAGTTATATCGAGAGGCTGACATGAAGCAGTGGATGTCCGAGCTAAAGCGCATACGGAACCATTCGGCGCATCGCGGTACAGTCGAGCTTACTACAATAGTCCAAGACCCTGACACGATGCCATCGGAAGAGGAAATCGAGCGAGAAGCGATGGAAACGCCAAACTGGCAACTGATGAAAGACCATATGCCGAAGGAGCTG
>DAOWIC010000199.1 GCA_030641085.1 Calditrichota bacterium | reverse complement strand
GATCCGGACAACCTCGCCCTCAAGCCGTTTGAAGAGGACGAGATCTGCATGAGCGATGCCGGCATTCTTACCCTCTCGATAACCGAAAAGATGAACGGCTCCGGGATATTCCCGGAATCACCGGCGGCACTGATGGCGATTCCGATTCTGAAATACGGCGAACTGGCCCATGTCTTCTGTCTCGCGGCCAGATCCGGCGAACCATACAGCCTTCAGGATGTCTCGCTGGCCAAGCTGGTTATCTCGCAGGCATCGCTGCTGTTTGAGAAGGAACGCTCGCTTTTGAACGCAACCCGCCTGATGACTATGGGCAACATGATTTCGGAAATTTCACACGATTTGCGCCGGCCCCTGACATCTATCAAGGGCGGCTTGCAGATTATCAGACAGCGCCATCCCAACGTGGCCGATAATTCGGAGCTGTTCTCCACCCTTGAAGAAGAGGTCCAGCGTATCAACGAACTGGTCCGGGAGCTGGTCGATTTCTCCAATCCGAACCGTTATGCCACCGAGAAGCTCGATATGAAGGCGGTAGTATACCGGGCGGCGGAACTGGTCGGGCCGGATTTGCGCAAAAACCAGATCGAGTTTTCCGCCGAATTTGACGAAGCGGACTGGAATGTCATTGTAAATAAGAACCAGTTCCTCGAAGTCCTGCTCAACCTGTATATCAATGCTATCGATGCCATGTCTGACGGCGGTACTCTGAGTGTGAAAGGGCTGATTGAGAAGCCCGACCACAAGAAGATCGACTACCTCGCACTGCGTATAACCGACACGGGTACAGGGATTAAGAAGGAAAACCTGTCGCGCATTTTCGACCGCTACCACACCACCAAAAAGAGTGGGACCGGGCTGGGGCTGCCGATTGTCGAGAGAATCATCTCCGCCCATAACGGCACCCTGAGCGTGGAGTCCGTCGAGGGCGAGGGGACTGTCTTTACCATCTATTTGCCCTATTCCGGTGAAAAATAAGTTGCACCGGATTGCTGAAATTGAGCATTTTCTTGTAAAATACAGTTGATTTCCCAGCAGGTCTGCCGATACTTAAGCTAAAACCGGATAAGAACATGGCTAAAAATAAACTAAAAGTACTCGTTATCGACGATGATCCCAAGGTCTCCTGGCTGCTGAGCGAGGGTCTTTCCAAGAAATTCGAATTTGTCTCCGCCCGTGACGGTATCGAGGGCATTCAGATGGTGTCTACCGAGAAGCCCGATCTGATCCTGCTTGATATCAAAATGCCCGGTATGAGCGGTATCGAAGTGCTTGAAAAGCTGAACAAGCTCGACACGCGCCCGGAGGTGATCATGGTTTCCGGCCACGGCGAGACGAAGTATATAGTGGACTCGATCAAACTCGGGGCCGCTGAGTTTGTGAACAAGCCGTTCGATGTTCAGGAGATCGAGATCCACATCAGCACTGTGCTCGAAAAATCGCAGCTTCGCAAGGAAGTAAAGGAACTGAAGACGCAGTTGGAGGTAAAAACCAACTATGACAGCTTTGTCGGTGACTCACGAGCGGTGTCGGAGATCAAGTCGATAGTAGAGCAGGTCTCTGATTCCGAGCTGACCGTGCTAATCCGGGGTGAATCCGGAACCGGTAAAGAGATTGTGGCGCGGCTGCTGCACCAGATGTCCGGCCGCAAGAACAAGCCGTTTATCAAAGTCAACTGCGCCGCCATTCCACGCGATCTGCTCGAGGCCGAGCTGTTCGGCTACGAAAAAGGCGCCTTTACCGGCGCGCATAAGAACAAGCAAGGGCGTTTCGAACTGGCCAATCACGGCACGATATTTCTCGATGAAATCGGTGATATGTCGATTGACCTGCAGTCGAAACTGCTTCAGGTGCTGGAACAGCAGGAGTTTGTCCGTGTCGGCGGTATCCAGAACATCCATGTCGATGTTCGGATCATCTGCGCCACCAACCGCAATCTCGAACTGGCTATCAAAGAACAACAATTCCGCGATGATCTTTTCTATCGCCTGAATGAAATCACGATGCTCCTTCCGGCTCTCAGGGAGCGTGGCGAAGATATTCCGCTTCTGGTCAATCATTTCCTTGATAAATACAATCAGCTCTACAAGAAGGACCTGACTCATCTTTCGTCCGAGATTATCGACCAGTTAGTCGCCTTCTCCTGGCCGGGAAATGTCCGCCAGCTTGAGAACATGATCAAGCAGGTGGTGGTGCGAGGCGATGAGTCGATCATCACCAACCTGATCGCATCCTCGGGCACGGTGCCGACCGGCTGGTCGCCGGTGGCGGCGGTAAGAGATGACGAGGGCGACCAGTTTGACTCCGCCGGGCCGCTCACCTATTCGCTCAAGGAGCGGATCGGCAAGACTGTCGCTAACGAAGAAAAGAAGCTGATTGCGGAAGTTCTGACCAAAACCAACTGGAACCGTCGCAAAGCCTCCGACCTTCTCGAAATCAGCTACCGGTCGCTGCTTTACAAGATCAAGGATTACAACCTCAATTCCACCAAATAAGCGGCAATTTGCTGCCTGAATTGCTATCCTGTGTAACTGCTAAATCGGGACATGTTATTGCACGTAATATGTAACTCGTTGCATTGATTCCGGCAAAATATATCAATCCGGGCATCTTATCCACATTTCCCGACGTTCATGTACGTTTCTTATTGCCAATGAATTAGCCTCTCGCGGTGGTTCGTGGCCCGCTCCTTAGCGGAAAGATATTCCGCATTTGCCTGATCTCAAATGATGGGAACGAATCTTGCTGTATGATATCTGAACAATAGCATATGGACTAGAGTGGGCGAGGAAGGAATAGCGCATTTTGAGCGACAACCAATCGACAGGCAGCCCTTTTCTGGACAAGGTCGACATTGAGTTACAGAGGGCTGAGCGCTATCGCATTTTCGTTTCTCTTGCCATATTGGATTTCGGCTTCTTGTCGCAAGGCGATTCCGAAACCGACTCCGAGCTAATCCAGAGGTTGAGCCAGTTTGTGGCTCAGAAGATAAGAGCGATCGACAATGTCTCGGTGGTTGAAGGCAAGAAGCTGGCGTTTCTCTTCCCCGAGACAACCCGGCAGGAGGCCGAAATAGCGTCGAAAAGATTACGTGAGTTGCTGATGAACCGGCTGGCGGAATTAACCGAACAAGCCGGTGAGCGCACGGTCCCGTTTGAGATGGTTTCGTATCCGGACGCGGCCGGCGCCAAGAGCATCAAGCAGTTTTTAGAGGAAATGTCAGGGAGGGATCGGAACTAAGCATCCCTGTTTTATGATTCCCATTCCCATGAGAGATCGTCCTTTGCCCAGGGCGGTCTCTTTTTTTTATTGGTTGTTGACCGCCTCGCCGGATTTAAACAAGGTGAACCTGATGATGGGCGGTCCGACGGTCTCATAAATCATCACTGTCACCAGGATAATCGGGGTGATTATACTGCCCAGCTCCGGATCGGAGCGATTGATCAGATCTACGAGACCGATCGCGACGCCGGCCTGCACAAACATGGCCAGGCCGAGATACTTGCGCACGGATGCTTCGAGTTTTTGCCACCGGCTGACAAAGTAGATGCCGATAATTTTGCCTGCCGCGCGTGCCACTAAATAAGTAACGCCGGCAATACCGAGGGCAGGCATAAGGTTCAAATGCAGCGAGGCTCCGGCCAGGACAAAAAAGGCGATATAAAGCGGCTGCTCCACCTGTCGCATCTCGATATAGATCAGGCGGTGCATCAGTGAAAGATTCGTCGTAACCGCACCCATAATCAGGGTGGCGAATAGCGGCTGAAGGTTCAAAGTCTGGGCCAGGCCGGTGACCAGCATCACGCTGGCCACGATAATCATGAGCAGTTCCGCCTGGTCCTCGGCCTTCTGCTCCCATTTTGAAATAAGGTAGCCGACCGCCGAGCCGATCAACAGCGAGCCGCCCAACTCATAGATTGGGCTGAGCAGCGCCCAGATCAGGCTCACTCCCTCCTTGACCTCGCCCAATGCAAAGACCAGTTGGAAAGCCAGGATGCACACGATATTGGAGGTCGCGACGATCGTTATCAGGGTGTCGGTGAAATCACCCTTGGCCTCATACTCGCGGATCACCAGCAGGGTTGCCGCCGGGGCGGTGGCAATGCCGATTGTGCCGAGAAGAACCGCCGGGAACAAATCCATACCGACCATCAGCAGGGCGCCGGTGGTTAGGAGCATAGCACCAACCGACTGCGCCACTGTTAGCCAGAGGATCTTTTTCCCCACGGTCTGGATGTGATGGATCTCAAAGACGCCGCCGATGCCGAACATGATCAACCCCAGCGCGATATCGTTGATAAGCGAAAGGTCGGCAACGATCTCGGCCGATATCAAACGCAGCACCGATGGTCCGATCAGTATGCCGATCAGAATATAGCCGGTCACCTTGGGCAGTCTGATCGCCCGGGCCATCTTGCCGCCGAGCAGACCGAGTAGCATCACTGCGCCGACCGGCGCGAGATAGTGCAGGGTAAAATCGAATATGGTGATAGAATCAGACATCCTCTGTCCCGGCGTTAACTGCCGCCTCCATGTCGATCATAATCCGTAATGTGCCGTCAAAGGCTACCCGATTATACGCCGAATTCAATTCGCTGTAAATTAGAATTGCCGGCCGGTCAAAAGAATTGTGTACGGCCTCAACTTGGTCCCTCCCGGCGGCCGGTGTTATATATTGTGTCGGTCCGGTGGCATTGTTATTTTTCGACATGTCTCGAAATATGTCCGAAACAGGCCCGGAAAACAAAGCCTACGTCTACCGGGGAGCTGATCCGGCCTACCCGCAACAGGCACCCTTTCACAGCGATAGCGCGCTGGCGGAGTTTCCCGATAACTCCGTCGGCACCGAGCGCAACATGGTGTACAACAGTGTGCGGGAACTGTTTCGATTGGCCGGGCTGGACCGGGAAAACTTCGGCCGCCCCGACTGGAATCCGCTGGCAGAGTTTGTCCGGCCGGGCGATGTTGTCCTGCTAAAACCGAATCTGGTGAAAGAGTCTCATCCCCGTGACCCGCAGGGATGGGAGTATGTGCTCACCCACGGCTCGGTAATCAGGGTCGTGGCCGACTATCTGTTCAAGGCCCTGAATGGTACCGGCATGGTGGTCGTGGGCGACGCACCGCAAACAGATTCCTCGTTTGAGAAAATCGTGCAGATCCTTCAGCTTGATAGTATCGCCGAATACTACCAGAGCCGGGGTTTTCCCTTTTGCCTGATCGACCTTCGCAAGGAGGAATGGACCAACGAACAGGATGTAATCACAGCGCGGACAAAGCTCGACGGTGATCCGGAAGGGTATGTCGCTTTTGACCTGGCCGATAAGTCGGAGTTTTTCCAGCATGGCGGGACCGGGCATTACTATGGCGCCGATTATGATTTCGACACGGTCAACGCGCATCATGACGGTATCAAAAACGAGTACCTCATTTCCGGCTCCGCCGTGAAGTGCGATCTCTTTTTCAATCTCCCCAAACTCAAGACCCACAAGAAAGCGGGGGTGACGATCAATTTGAAAAACCTGGTCGGGGTCAACGGCGACAAAAACTGGCTGCCCCATCATACCGAAGGCAGCCCGGAGACAGGCGGCGATCAATTCCCCCGGAAGTCGGTTTCCCACACCTCGGAAACATATGTT
>DAOWIC010000238.1 GCA_030641085.1 Calditrichota bacterium | reverse complement strand
GGCGATGTACCCACATGGGTGTGGTACGATGGTGCCCTGACACCCAAGATGTCCGGTGCCTGGAACCAGTGGTATCCGGTTACCATTGTCTGGGATGGGGCCAACAGCAAGGCATTTGTCGATGGCAGCGAATTCCCGGTTGCCGCGGCCGCTGTCAACTCGGATCGGATCTACCTCCGGATCAACAAATCAACCCGGCAATATTTCGATCTTTTCCGGGTACGCAAATACGTCTCGCCCGAGCCGGGCGCCAACTGCGGCCAACCGGAAGCCAATCTGCCGAGATTTGCCGACATATCCGGCCACGTGACGTACTTCGGGTCGGGTATGTTGGGTGTGACAGTGATGCTGGTTGATCCGGGCGGCGAGGTGATCGCCCAGACCGATCCGGACGGCTACTACCTGTTTGAGGATGTGCCCAACGGTCAGTACACGGTCGAGCTGGAGGTGCCTCTCGGCTTTGTGCCGATAGGCGATCCGCAGGTGTTGGTCACCCTGGCCGGGGAAGACCTGGTGGTCAACTTCGAGCTTGAAGATCAGCCGATGGAGAAGCTGCTTCACGAGTTTTGGTGGAAGTACTATCTGGGTCAACTCCGTGACGGCATTGCGAACAAGTATTTCGACGTTGACGATGTCGAGGACTACTGCCAGATCATCTTCGATCGTTTCTATGATCGTGGTGACGGATATGCTATCCAGATCGACCGGGTGACGCATATCGATGATCCGCCACGTCCGCTCAATTTCGACGAGGTGCTCTATCTGATAGTCGAAGACCCGGATCGTTCGTATGCTCAAAGAGCGAGGAAGGCGTTCCTGGTCGACCTGCTCAATATCGCCGCCGGTCGTTTGAGCCAGTTGAAGGTTGTCAGTGTCGATGGCGCCAATGTCAGCCAGTGCCTGACCTATTTCCATGGTCTTTATCATACACACGATTGGTACAACGAGTATCTGAGCTATGTTTTCCTCCGGTGGATCAGTTATAACAAGCTGATCAAGGCGGGTATAGTCGATCTCAGCACGCCGACCGTGATGTTCAAGCCGGAGGATGCCGGTGAGCCGGTACTTCCGAACGACTTCACGCTCAACCAGAACTATCCGAACCCGTTCAATCCCAATACGGAGATCAGCTTCATGTTGCCGATGGCCTCCGATGTCCGGCTTGATATTTTTAATATCACCGGCCAGAAGATAGCCACGTTGATGGATCGCCATCTTGAGGCGGGTAGTTATTCACTTGAGTGGGATGCTCGTAACGACGCCGGTCAATCGGTAGCGACCGGAATTTATCTGTATCGTCTCACGGCGGATGATTTCGTCGCTTCGAAGAAGATGATACTGCTCAAATAATCGCGTCCTTAACAAAACAGGGACAGGCTTTAACGCCTGTCCCTGTCTATTATCCTCATTTGCTGCTCAAGATCAGCGCGTGCTTTTCTCGCCGAATATAAGCGCTTGGTAACGGTAGATGACAGCCTCGGCTGATTTATAAGCGTCGGTCGGGAGGCCTGCCTTGCGACAGGTGTGCTCCAGAAATTCGGTCCGGTTCCAGTCGTAATCGGTGGCTACTTGAGGCAGCAACAGTCCCCGATTATCGCCCAACTCGATCATCAGCCCGTCACGACCGACCTCAATCTCCTCCAGCGATTCTACTCGCTCCAGCGGAGTCAGTACCGATATTTCGATATCAAGATCATCCAGTTCGCCGGCCTGAACCTGCGGGAAGCGATAGTCCGACACCGCCGCCTGCACCGCACAAACCGCAACTGTTCGGTAGAGCGGTTCCTCGGCGACAGTATGACCGATACATCCTCTCAGGTGCCCCTCCCGTTCCAGCGTCACAAACGCCGCGCCGGGCTGGCGCAGGTTGTCGGGCACATCGAAATCCGGTATCGTTCGGTCGGCAAGGAAACCGGCAATCGACTTTCGGGCGATCTGAAGCAGAGTCGTTCGGTCGCTGTCACTGAGCGAGAAGGTGGATGAGGTTTCGGAGTTCGACGACGCTTTGTCCTGTTTCTCGTTATTCACTTCATTTCCCGGTTTGGATTTATAGATTGCGGCGGCCAAATAGCCGACCACCGAGCTTTTATCGCCTGATATATCGCCGGAATCAGCATACTTGAGAATTTTCACCCGGTTGGCCCCTCGGGCGACCGCCGCCTTCAGCACCGCCACCATCGGTCCTCCGCCGCAGGCTTCCACTTTCTTTTCGGCCAGCAGTCGTTCGAGCCGCGCGATATCGAACTGCTTCAGACACTCAATCCCCAGCGAATCCATTTTGCCGCCGACCGAAGCCGGGCGATAATGTTGCCAGTCAGTCGAGGCCACCATCACTGTCGGCCCAGACAATTCCAGCGTTGCCAGCGCGTCGGCCAGGAGATCCACCGTCGCACGATCCGGATAACCCATCAGGATCGGCGTGATCCGGAAGTCCTTTAGCACTGTCTGAAGGTACGGCAGTTGGACTTCGAGGCAATGCTCCTGACGGTGCGCCTTTTCAAGCACACTGATCTGCCTGTCACAGGCCAGAAGCTGGTCGCACACTTTGTCGTCGCACTTGACTATCCCAAGTGGTGTCTTCCACTCAATGCCGGGTCCGTAGACCGATATTCCCTCAAAACCGTGCCGATGGGCCGGACCACAGAGAATGACCGATTCCACCGGAGAGTCCTGAAGCAGTTTGTAGCTGTGCGCGGCCACCGCACCGGAGTAGACCAGCCCGGCATGCGGCACAATCAGGGCGATCAACTCACCGTCAATCGCATCAGCCTGACTCGCCTGTTTCAGGTGCGACCTGACTACTTTATCCAGCGAAAGGCTGTCGCCGGGGTAGAAGCTGCCGGCCACAGCCGGCTCGCGTACGGTCGCGGAGCTTTCCCCGTTAAAAGTCAGCATAATCAGAAGGCAGACAGTTGGAATTAATCGTTTAAAGATTATCATAGCCTGCTCTCAAAATGCACCCAGGCCGCGTCGAGGTCAAGGCCAAAACTGTTGCCGACCGGGTGGCGAAGGTAGTATATTATGTGTATGAGCCGCGTTATTGTTGTCAGATACAGAGAGGAAAGCCCGACGCTTCGGCTGAATCGAGACGAGTATCGCCGGTTGCTCGAGGCTGGGCTGCGCGCGCTGGCAGACGAGGCCGCAACCGGAACAGCGGTTCGCAAATTGATCCCGCCGGGCGTGGTTGGTATGAAGCCGAACTGTCTCGCCCGCAAACTCAATTCCACGCCGGTGGCGCTGACCGAGGCGATGTGCGAACTGCTGACCGAATCGGGCTTTGCCGCTAACGATCTGGTCATCTGGGAGCGCTCCAATCGCGAGCTGTCCGACGGTGGGTACAGTCTCAACGCTTCATCGAACGGCGTACGCTGCC
>DAOWIC010000310.1 GCA_030641085.1 Calditrichota bacterium | reverse complement strand
GGACGCCATCATCACCACTGTCAAGCACGATTCCCGGCACCGGTTGATTTTCGGCAACTGTGTCGATTTCGACATGCTCTGGGGACACCGCAACGACGAACGTGCTTTCGCTGATGGCCTCGAGCAGTTCGACTGCCGTCTGGCGGAACTGCTGCCGCTGCTGCGTGAAAAAGATCTGCTAATGATCACCGCCGACCACGGCTGCGACCCGACTATCAAATCCTCGACCGATCACACCCGCGAATACGTGCCGCTGCTGGTTTACGGCGCAGAAACTGAACCGGGTGTCAATCTGGGCACCCGGCGCACTTTTTCCGATATCGCCTCTACTTTGGCGGATAATTTTAAACTGCGGCACCGCTTCCCCGGACGATCGTTCCTGAAGCAGGTGCGTAAATCCGGGTAACTGTCATGATGGATGTACTCAAAGACGTTAATCGCCGTTTCGACCATGCCGCGCTTAAGCCGCAGACAACCAAGACGGATATTGTCACTCTGTGCCGGGAGGCGATGGAGCATGATTTCTATGCAGTGGCCATCAACCCGGTTTGGGTTGCTCTTGCGAGGGAAACTCTAGCGGACAGCCGGGTGAGGATCCTGACTGTCTGTGGTTTTCCCCTGGGAGCGAGCCGAACCGACATCAAGCAGATCGAGGCCTTAAAAGGTGTCTACGACGGAGCGCACGAAATTGACATGGTGGCTAATATCGGATGGCTTCAGGCGGACGACTTTATTTCCGCCGAACGGGAGATCGCCCAGATCCGTGACAACCTGCCACATAACGTCGCACTGAAAGTGATAATCGAGGCCGGTATCCTGACCGATCAGCGCCAGATCGAAGCTACTAAAGCTGTCATCAACGGCGGCGCGCAGTTTGTCAAAACCTCGACCGGCTTTTTCGGCGGTGCGACAGTCGAGCAGGTTCTGCGACTGGTTGAGACGGCGGCGGGGCGTGTCGAAGTAAAAGCCTCTGGCGGCATTCGCACTCTGAAACAGTGCCGGCAGATGCTGGAGGCAGGTGCGACGCGAATCGGCAGTTCTTCATCCGTATCAATCATCAAAGAACTGGCCGACCCGGACCCGAGAATGTGATCCGTGGAAGCTGTTATCGTATCAAAGGTTCGGGGGTGAAACCTGCGGCACGGCCTTTAGTTGTTGTATTGAGTGGAAAATTGATTATTTTTCACTGTGGAAAAGCAGACCGGCGACCGGAAAAGACCATTCCTGGGCATGCACTTCAAATGCTGTAATGTGTATGCCCGGATTCATCTTAATCGCAAGCATACCGCGTTTGTCGGTTGGTGTCCCCGGTGCGCCAAAAAAGTGGAAGTGAAAGTATCGGCCGACGGAACCACGGATCGGTTCTTTACGGCCGGATGAAATCGACATGGGCCTGTTAAAATCGAAAATTGTCGTCGTCCCCATCGGTGAGGTGGACTTTGTAGTGGTGAATCATCTGGCCGCCGATCTCGGTCCGGTATTCAACCGCTCGATCGACATTCTCAAAGGGATGAAGATGCCGGTAGAATCGCACAACGTGGTTCGCAACCAGTACTACGCCCAGGTCGTGCTTTCCAAGCTGGAACGCCTCAAAGCCAACAGCCGCGAAAAGGTGCTCGCAGTTTGCGAGGAGGATCTCTATCTGCCCGATCAGCCGAATATCCTGGGGCATGCCGACGTGCTGGCCGGAACCGCGATAATCTCGCTTTACGAGATCCGCCAGGAGTTCTACGGTCTGCCGGAGGACGAGGGCAAGATTTATCCGCGCCTGTTCAAAGAGGCGATCCATCAGGTCGCCCACCTGTTCAATCTTTCACAGTGCCGCAATCCACGTTGTGTAAACTACTATAGTCAGATCATGCTTGACATCGACAACAAGGGCGAGAAATTCTGTGACATTTGCCGCCGTCAACTAACCTCACTGGTGTAGGCCAGGGCAAAAAATAATTAATATGACCCTCGACCAGATAATCGACCGCCTCAAAAGCGACTTCGCTGTCAATTCCAACATCTCCCATTGGAAAACGATCCCGGCCCGCGACGCAGTTTATGCTGATTATCCGTCCGATCTCGATCTGCGCCTCGTCGCAAGCATGCAGGAAAAGGGCATCCGACAGCTCTATTCGCATCAGGCGGAGGCGATTAATGCGGTCATGCGGGAAAAGGATGTGGTCGTTGTCACGCCGACTGCCTCGGGCAAAACACTCTGCTACAACCTGCCGGTGCTTAACCGCATTCTCAAAGAACCGAACAGCCGGGCGCTCTACCTCTTCCCCACCAAGGCCCTGGCGCAGGACCAGCTCGCCGAGCTTTATGACTTGATCCAGAAGCTCGATGTCGATATAAAAACCTACACCTTTGACGGTGACACACCGCAGACAGCGCGGCGCGCTATTCGCTCCGCCGGGCATATCGTCGTCACCAATCCCGACATGCTACATGCGGGGATTCTCCCCCATCACACCAAATGGATCAAGCTGTTTGAGAACCTGAAATATGTCGTGATCGACGAGGTCCACCAGTATCGGGGCGTTTTTGGCTCGCACCTGGCCAATGTCATTCGACGTCTGCGACGTATCTGCGATTTTTACGGCGCCGACCCTGTTTTCATCTGCTGCTCGGCCACCATTGCCAACCCGGATGACCTGGCCCGGCGCATAATCGGGCGCGAGGTGAGTCTGGTTGACAACAATGGCGCGCCGTCCGGCGAGCGACACTTCCTGATCTACAACCCGCCGGTTGT
>DAOWIC010000208.1 GCA_030641085.1 Calditrichota bacterium | reverse complement strand
GCGGCTCACCCGCCGCGAGGGCGATATTCGCGTGAAAGGAGACCGGTTTGAAAGCTAAGACCCTGTTCTATAACGGTACGATTCACACCCAGGCCGGTGAGATCGTCGTCAACTCGATGGCCGTCTACAAGAACCGCATAGTCGCTATTGGCAACAACCTGCAGCACGATCCCGATTTCAAGAGCTATAGCCGCATCGATTTGCGTAAAAGAACGATAATACCGGGATTGGTCGACGCCCACACGCACTTCTATTATTTCGCGCTAACCAAAGGCACCGTCTGGCTTCACGATATCGACACTATCGAAGGTTGTCAGGCCGAGATCAAGAAATTCGCCGCCCGGAAAAAGAAAACGGAATGGATCCTCGGTGAGGGTTACTCGCCCGACCGTTTCAAAAAGCGGATCGAGCCGGATCGCCACATGCTCGACGCGGTAACCGGCGGCCGACCGGCATTTATCTTTTCCAAAGACCAACATACCGCCTGGGTCAACAGCCGCGCCCTCGAACTGGCCGGCATCACTCGCAAGACCAAAACTCCGCCCGGCGGTGCTATTGAGCGTGACGCCAGCGGTGAGCCGAACGGCATTCTACGGGAGGGATCGGCCTACGCGCGCGTCTTCGACCTGATCCCGCACCCTACCCACAAGCAGATAGACCCGCTTTATCGTGAAGTACTTCAATTCGCCTGGAGCCAGGGGGTAACCGGGGTGCATTCGTTTGACAGCCCCGAGGCGTTTACCTATTTCTCGCGTCTGGCCGAAACCGGTAAGGTTGGCTTGAGGGTCAACTACTATTTCGGCGCCGCCATGCTGCCGGAACTGCACGATGCGAAGATCTATTATGGCACCGGTACGGAGTTTTTCCGGGTGGCAGGAGTGAAGATATTTGCCGATGGTTCGCTTGGCAGCCAGAGTGCGCTCTGCTTCAACAAGTACATCGGCAGCAAAGATAACTACGGCATCGAAACGACCTCGACCCGCGAGATGGCTCGCCTGATCAAGTCTGCGGCGAAACTGGGTCTGCCCAGTGCGGTTCATGCTATTGGCGACAAAGCCGCCGCCAATGTTCTCGATGCGTTTGAAACGGCTCCCCGGGCCGATTTTGGGGCTCGTCATCGTATCGAACATTTGCAGCTTGTCAGAAAGAAGGACCTGCCCCGGATGAAGCGACTTGGCATTGTCGCCTCCATGCAGCCCTCGCACTGCCCGTCGGATATTTACATGGTACGCAAATACTGGGGCAAGCTGGGCTCCAACGCCTACGCCTTCCGAAGCGTGATGGATCGGGGGATCGACCTCGCCTTCGGATCCGACGCGCCCATTGAGCCTCTCAAACCGCTTGAGGGTATCGCCGCCGCCGTTCGGCGAGCCAGGCCGGGCAGCCGCGACATACTGCATCCGGAGCAGAGGTTGACCGCCAAAGAGGCCCTGTATCACTACACCGTCGGTCCGGCTATCGCCACCGGTCAACAGCATTGCCGGGGCTACCTTCTGCCCGGCTACCCTGCCGATTTCATCCTGCTTTCGGACGACATCGCCCGTGTGCCGCCTACGCGGATCTATGATATTGGCGTTTTGGCGACCATTATCGACGGAAAAGTCAAATTCGCCGACAGGTCGATAGACTGGTAATCGTCGCAAAAACATCATCGATTCGTAACAGCCACGATAGCCGTATCAAATACGCCCTGTCCAACTAAGTTCGAGGCGGCCACGTAAATTTAATTGACAACAATAACGGTAGCGTCCATATTAAGTGTACGAGGAAATGAATATAAAAAGCGTTACAATAGTCATCTTATTCGGGTTACTGCTGGTCAGTCCGATAATCTCCTTCACGGTGAGAACCGCGTTGGCGTCGAGTGCGGCCGATACCACCCATGATTCGATCCTCGAGGTGGATGACTCCCTGCTTGAGGATGCGGCCACAAAGCGTCATCGGCCGCTGGTTATAACAATGACCATCGAGGGGACTATCGGCGCCGTCACCGATGACCGAATCAGCGATGCCATCAAGCTGGCGGAGGATGAGAACGCCGAACTGCTGGTGATTTTTCTCGACACTCCGGGCGGTTTCACCAAACCGACCTGGTCGATCTGCAAGAACATGCTCAATTCCTACGTGCCGGTCTGCATTTATATCGCTCCCTCTGGAGCGAGGGCCGGTTCGGCCGGTGTTTATATGACATATGCCGCCCATTTTGCGGCCATGGCCCCGTCGACCAACATTGGTGCCGCTCACCCGGTTGCCGGCGACGGCAAGGAGATCGACTCGGTCATGAATGAGAAGGTCACTAACGACGCCGTGGCCCAGATCCGGGCCGCCGCTGAAAAACGCGGACGCAACGCCGAGTGGGCGGAAAAAGCGGTCCGCGAGTCGGTTTCGATCACCGACAACGAGGCTCTCGAGATCAAAGTGATCGATCTCAGGGCTGATAATCTCGACGATCTCCTCGCTCAACTTGATGGCCGCGAAGCCGAGGTGCCGTCGGGCAAGAAAGTGATGGATTTGGGCAATCCCGAAGTAGAGAAAATCGAAGCAACGCTGGCTCAGAAAGTACTGGAAATCATTTCCGAGCCGGAAATCGCATTTATCCTCATGTCGATAGGCGGCCTGGGTATCATGCTCGAGCTTTACAATCCCGGATCGATTTTGCCCGGTGTGGTCGGCGTGATATCGTTGTTGTTGGCCTTTTATGCCTTCCAGACCCTGCCGATCAATTTCGCCGGACTGGCGCTGTTATTATTAGGGGTGATATTATTCATAGCGGAGATAAAAGTTGTCAGCCACGGGATCCTGACTATAGGTGGCCTGATTTCCTTTTTCTTTGGAGGCCTTATGCTTATTGATACGGTAGACCCCAACCTTCAGATATCCAAGTCGGTTCTGATCACCGTGGTCGCATGCATCGGCGTGGTTGTGGCACTCGCCTCCTGGCTGGTCATCAAGGCCGCCCGCCACCGTCCGTTTATCGGCAACGAAGGGTTGATCGGCAAAATCGCCGAGGTACGGGGCGGCAACATGGTTTATGTCGATGGCGCACTGTGGAAAATCGCCACCGACGTTCACCTGAACCAGGGAGAAAAAGTGGAAGTTGTCGCTGTCGATAGCCTGACACTAAAAGTCAAAAAGATAGAACAATAGGAGGGTAAACAGATGCCTTTTCCAGTTGTAACCGTCATCGTAGTATTCGCATTCCTGATCCTCGTAAACGCGATCAAGATTCTCAAGGAATACGAACGGGGCGTGATCTTCCGATTGGGACGCCTTATCGGCGCCAAGGGCCCGGGACTGATTATCCTGATCCCCATCGTCGATAAGATTGTCCGGGTCGACTTGCGTGTTATTACCTATGACGTGCCGGCGCAGGATGTTATCACCAAGGATAACGTCTCGGTCAAAGTGAACGCCGTGCTATATTTCCAGGTGCTCGATCCCAACAAGGCGATTGTCTCGGTGGCCAACTTCTTTGAGGCTACCTCCCAGATCGCCCAGACCACCCTGCGGTCGGTGCTGGGTAATGTGGAGCTGGATGATCTGCTGATTAATCGCGACAAAATCAACTCCCAGCTTCAGCATATAATCGACGACCAGACCGAACCATGGGGGATCAAGGTCTCAGTGGTTGAGGTCAAGAACGTTGACTTGCCGCCGGAGATGCAGCGCGCTATGGCCAAGCAGGCCGAAGCTGAACGTGAGCGCCGCGCCAAGGTTATTCACGCCAGGGGTGAGCACCAGGCGGCCGACGAGTTGGCCGAGGCGGCCAAGGTCATCGCCACCGCGCCTAATGCTATGCAGTTGAGGTTCCTGCAAACGCTTACCGAGGTAGCGGTGGAGAAAAACTCCACCCTGATTTTCCCGGTGCCAATCGATCTGCTGGGCGCTTTCAATTCCTACCTGGAATCTAACACGAAAAAACCTGATGGGCCGAGCGGGGGATAAGGCCTTCGGCTCACTTCCGCATTTTCGATATTCACGGGCGCGACCGACGGTCGCGCCTGTTTTTTTGTGACAAATCACCTCCAACCAAATCCTTTACACGGACGGTTTTTGATATTATACTCCATCCATGAAAACCAAGCGTACCGACTACATAAGCTGGGAAGAATACTTTATGGCCATTGCCCAGCTTTCGGCCAAGCGCTCCAAAGACCCCTCGACTCAGGTCGGGGCCTGTATTGTCAATTCCAAAAAGCGAATTATCGGAATCGGCTACAACGGTTTCCCGATTGGCTGCTCCGACGACGAACTGCCCTGGGACCGCGAGGGCGATTTTCTCCAGACCAAATATCCGTATGTCTGCCATGCCGAGATGAACGCCATCACCAACGCCTCGAACAAGCCGGAGCTTGCAGACGCCACCATGTACACCTCACTCTTTCCTTGCAATGAGTGCGCTAAACTCATTGTCCAGTCGGGGATTAAGGAAGTGGTGTTCCTGTCGGACAAGTATAACAGTGATCCTGTTTTTGTCGCCGCGCGCAGAATTTTCGACATGGCCGGCGTCAAATACCGGCAGTTGAAGCCCGACCACAAGAACATCGCTTTACTGCTCGAATAGTATAGGCCAACGGCCGCTACACAACACTTTCTCCAAAAATCTCACTACAGTGCTGCAACATTTCAACTTTTTGTTGTTTTAGACAAATCAGGGATTAGATTAGTCGCTTATTGCTCTGTAACACCTATATAAATTCCGGAGGCGTCGCAATGACCAAGACCAAAGAAGATATATTGAGAATGATTGATGAAGCCGGGGTGCGCTATATCCGGCTCTGTTTTACCGATATTCTGGGCAAGATCAAGGGGATGTCAATCACTCGTTCCGAGATTGAGCAGGTGCTCGAGGAGGGGCAGGGGTTTGACGGTTCCTCGGTGGAAGGGTTCGCCAGAATCGAGGAATCCGACCTGATGGCGATGCCCGACCCGGTGACATTTCGAATAATCCCCTGGGAGATCGCCGGTGAGCGGGTGGCGATGATGTTCTGCGATATTCAGACTCCCGATGGCGCGCCGTACGACGGCGACCCGCGCTGGATTCTCAGGCGCAGCCTGAGAAAGCTGCACGACAAAGGCTGGACCTTTTATGTCGGGCCGGAGATCGAGTACTTCTATTTCGATAACGCCGAGGATCCGGCCTTTCTGGATCACGACGGCTATTTCGATTACGGCACGGTTGATATCGGCGCCCAACTCCGCAAGCAGACTGTCAATGCCCTGGAGGCGATTGATATTCCGGTCGAATGTTCCCATCACGAGGTCGCGCCCAGCCAGCACGAGATCGACCTGAAATACCAGGAAGCGTTGGTGATGGCCGACTTTGCCCAGGTCTACCGCTTTGTTGTCAAGGAGATCGCGCTCGAAAACGAGCTTTATGCTACTTTCATGCCCAAGCCGGTCTTTGGTCATAACGGTAGCGGCATGCACTGCCATATGTCGATCTTCGACGGCGACAAGAATCTCTTCTTCGACAATAAGGGTCAGTACAACCTGTCCGAGATCGGTCGGCAGTTCACGGCCGGAGTCCTTGCCCATGTCAAGGAGATCACCCTGGTTTTGAACCAGTGGGTGAACAGCTACAAGCGGCTGGTTCCCGGCTATGAAGCTCCGGTTTATATCGGTTGGGGGCGGCGCAATCGTTCCAGCATGGTGCGCGTGCCGATGTATCGCGTCGGCAAAGAGAAGGCGACCCGAATCGAACTGCGCTCGCCCGACCCGGCCGCCAACCCGTACCTGGCCTTTGCTCTCATGCTCGAGGCGGGCCTGTTGGGGATCGAGAAGAAGTATAAGCTCGCCGACCCGATCGAGGAGAATATTTTCAACATGTCCGCGCGCGAGAAAGCCGGGCTGAAAATCGACACCCTGCCCAACTCGCTGGAGAACGCGGTGCATGAATTCGAAAAATCAGAACTGGCCCGGAGAGTGCTCGGCGACCACATCTTCGAGAAACTGATCGAAAACAAAAAGATCGAGTGGGACGAGTACCGCATGCACGTCAGCCAGTACGAAAGCGAGAAATACCTGCCGATGCTCTAGGCACGGTTCCCTGTATAGCATTTCTTGAGTAGGTCGGGAGGCTTGTCGGAAGATCCTGAGCATAGCGAAGGACCTCCTGACACCGTGTCAGGACCATAAAGGTCCTGACCTACTCGGGACCATCAACACACCTTCGTCATTCTCGCCCCCCCTCTGTCATTCTCGCGCATGCGAGAAGCACGGGTGCCTCACCCCTTGGGGTGAGAATAGATTATCTTTCTCATTGATCGCTCCGCCGCTCCATATTATCTTTCTTCATCATGACTGAGTCGCGTATGGGTGTGTAACGAATGTTCTACTGTGGATGGATCGTGATGAATTCTGAGGTGCTGCCCAGGAG
>DAOWIC010000062.1 GCA_030641085.1 Calditrichota bacterium | reverse complement strand
CCCTGACCGCCGGGCTGTTTGTCAACCTGACCCCGGACAGACCGGAACTCGAACCTCTGCCGCAGGCGGCGAGCGAGAGCGAGACCTGTGGCTGTGATACCGAACCACCGCGCCAGAGCTTCTTTGGCCGACTGGTGGCAAGCGTTAAGTATGCTTTCACCGATCTGCTGTCCGACCTGGCGCCATACCTGCTGGTCGGCTATCTGCTGGCCGGTGTCGTAGCGGCGCTGCTGGGCGACGGCATGGCCAACATCCCGGATCTGTTCAAAACCGGCTGGGGCGGCTATGTCGGGGCGCTGGTGATTGGCTTGCCACTCTATATCTGCGCCACTTCATCGACACCGCTGGCCGCCGTACTTCTGGGCGCCGGTTTTTCGCCGGGGGCGATTTTGGTCTTTCTGATGGTCGGCCCGGCGACCAATATTGCATCGCTGACCGTGGTCAGCAAAATTCTCAAAGGCTGGTCGATGGCGAAGTACATTCTTACAATCGTTTTCGTGTCGATTATCTTCGGTATTGTCACCGATCTGGTCTACGAGTATACCGGGCTGGAGGCTATCTACGCCGAAGGACAACACGGCGAACACGCCGGATTCATTGCGATTTTGTCATCGCTGACACTCTCGCTTTTCATCTGCTGGTACAGCCTGCGCAAGCTGGTACGGCGCATCTTTTAACTTGTGTCGCACCGGCGTCATCGTTTCTTACCTGCATGGCAGTCACTAAGAGCGAATGGGTCCGGGGGTTAGTCGATTTTTTCTTTCCGCCTCTCTGTCTGGGCTGTGGTGAATACACCGAGACCGGTTTCGGGATCTGCCCCGAATGCCGGCGCCGGATTGAGCATATCCAGTCGCCGTTTTGTCTGAACTGTCTCGGTATCATCGACGGTGGTACCTGTCCTGAATGCGGATCGGATAGTCTGCCGTTGTTTGCGTTCGGCAACTACACGCCGCCGTTGAGCGAGATAATCATTCAATACAAGTTCAAGGGTGTAACCCGTCCGGCCCGGTTTTTCGCCGAGCAGATCCAGCAACGTTTCGGCCCGGATATTCTCGCCTGTGGCGGTGATCTGCTGGTGCCGGTGCCGCTGTACGCCAGCCGTGAAAACTATCGCGGCTACAACCAGGCGACTGTTCTCGCCGAATTTCTGGCGGAGTTTCTCACACTGCCGGTAGACGCCGAAATAATTAGTCGCGTAAAAAAGCGAAAACCGCAGTCACGGCTTGGCTTCAAGCAACGGGTTGGAAATATCAAGGGTGTTTTTGAGGTCGATCCTGATCTAAAGGATGTCTCCGCTCGAGGCATAATTCTTGTAGACGATGTGGTTACGTCCGGATCAACGATTAAAGAGGCGGCAAGAACGCTGCGCGAGGCGGGCTATCAAGTGGCAGGCGCTGTCGCTATCGCGCACGCCTTCTGACAGGTTTGCTATGAATCAACTGGTGGAAGATTATATCCAGCATCTGACGCTCGAAAGAGGGCTGTCGCAAAACACGGTGACATCGTACCGACGCGACCTGCTGGGCTTTTTCCAGTCGTCAGGCCAGGCTGATCCGCTTAAGGTCTCTGCCGAGGTTGTGAGCGGCTATGTCGCCCTGTTGACACGCTCCGGGCGCAAAGCCTCCACAATTGCCCGCAAGCTCTCATCGCTGAAACAGTTCTACCGTTACCTGGTCGAGAATAATCATGTTCGTTCCAACCCGGTGACACCCTTTGCGGCGCCGAAAATCGCCCGCTACCATCCGGCCTATCTGATGCCGCAGGAGATTGAGCGCATTATCGAGGCGGCCGATCAAAACACGGTAGCGGGAACGCGAAATCGCGCCATCGTTGAGCTGCTCTATGGATCCGGGCTGCGCATTTCGGAGTTGCTTGAACTCAAATTGCGCGATATCGAGTTTGAGGCCGGGTTTGTGAGGGTGCTTGGCAAGGGCAACAAACAACGTCTGGTTCCTCTCGGTGGATATTCGGCCCGGTCGCTGGAAACTTATTTTCAAAAGCGCGAGGCCGCCAAACCGGCACAAAGGTCTAACTATGTGTTTGTCAACAGGATGGGCGGAAAATTCTCGCGCACCGGTTTATGGAAAATAATCAAAAAGCTGGTCAACCAAGCCGGTATCACGCGCAAGGTAACGCCGCACACTTTCCGTCACTCTTTTGCTACCCATATGCTTGAGGGGGGGGCGGATCTTAGAATAGTGCAAGAAATGCTCGGTCATGCCGATATATCTACAACGCAGATATATACTACGATTGACCGGGATTACATAATTGCTGAGCACAAAAAGTACCATCCTCGAGAACTGGCCGGGTCCAAAGACGACCGAACTGCCACGTAAGCCGGTTTACCATTTCGCTATCCGGCAGCACGGGGTCGATCTTGATTTCCGCCTGGAGCAGTTCTTTCAGGATAGGCATATCTCCCTGCACTATTTCGAAAGCTTCGAGGAACTGGCTCATACCTGCCATCGGTATGCGGTCGATGTTATCCTGATCGGCGGCCGGGACGATTTCCTGCCGGAGATCGAGCTGGTTCGCACCATTCGCAACAATACTTTCACCGCTATCACACCGATCATTCTGGTGCATCCGGACCCGGATGAAAACACAATCGTGGCCGCTTATGAAAACGGCGCCGAGGATTTCATCTACGGTGAGTGGCGGCCCAAGCTGGAAGAGGTCCGTATCCAGCGGGTGATAAGTCGCAGCCGCCGCGACCTGGCGGTGAATCCCTCAACCCAACTGCCGGGGCCGTCGACAATCGAGCAGGAGATAGTCCGTCAGATAGACATGGGCGCCGAAATAGCGATCTGTTATGCCGACCTGGACAATTTCAAGGCATACAACGATTATTACGGCTACCATTACGGTGACAAGGTGGTCCGGCTTACAGCGCGGATTATCAAAGATGTTGTTTTCGACTTATGCCCGGAGGGGTTTGTCGGCCACATCGCCGGCGACGATTTCATCTATATTATCCCGCCACAGTTGATCGACGAAATTTGCACCAACGTTCTCACTACTTTCGACCGGATGATTCCGTATCGCTACAAAGAAGAAGATCGCGTGCGCGGGCATATTGAGAGCGTCAATCGTCGCGGCGACACCGAAACCTACCCGCTTCTTACCCTGTCGATTGCGGTGCTGGTCAACTCCAACGGGAAATTTCAGCATATTGGCGAGCTTTCGAAGATGCTGGCTGATCTGAAGAAAGCGACCAAGGCAAAGGAAGGCTCCAACTACATGGTGGAGCGGCGACGCAAATACTAACCGAATGATCCCGTCTAATCGACCCCGAGCCGCCGTTTGAATTCCTGCGCCGGTGAGAAATCGGGTTTAATTCCCAAACAAAGATCAAGGTATTCGATTACTGAATCGCGCGGCATGCCCGACTGATGATAAGCTACCGCAATACTGTGGTACGCCTGAAACATATCAGGGTTGAGCTTCAACGACTCACGCATCATCTTAATCGCTTGTTCAAACTGCTGTCGCTGCATTTTCGAGGCGCCCCAGTTAAACCAGTCCCCGGCTGAGAGATCATCGGTGCGGATCAGGATATCATAAAGCGAATCGGTCCGCTTAAACTCGCCCTGCCGGGCATACCAGACCGCCGCCTGCCTGATCGCCGGGTAGTAATCCGGTCCGGCCTGAAGCGCCATTTGGAAGTGAGCATCGGCGGAATCAGTCATTTTCATGCGGCTGTAAAGATCGGCGAGATTCAGATGCATGCGGCATAGCTCGTTAACCGTGGCCAGGTCGGCGTGATAATGGCGAAGCGCTGTGCGCTGAAGGGTCAGGGCCGAGTCGGTCAGGCCCTTTTTCAAAACCAGCAAACCCAGGTTGCCGTAGGCGCGGGCATACTCGGGGCGGATGTTAATCGCGCGGTGATAATTGCGGTCCGCCTCGGCATACCTGCCCTGTTCGGTTTGTACCCAGGCGAGGTTGTTGATCAACGCGGCCGACATCGGGTAACGCTCGTCGGCCAGTTGATACTCCTGCTCGGCGCGGGTATAATCCCCCAACTGCTCATACCTGATACCGGCGTTAAAGTGAATCTGGAAATAATTGTCTTCGCCTGCCGCGTACCAGGTCGTGTTAAACAGGATCGCGCTCACAACAACAACTCCCGCAGCGATTGCAGGCTTTCTCCAGTCGGCTTCTTTCAGAAGTCGAAACGCTGCGACAATCCCAAAACTGGCCAGAATGATCAGAAAGGGCACCAGCGGCAGACGGTGGCGGGCGGTTACGAGAAACAGAACAATCGACGGAATATACGTAATCAGAAAGATGTAGATTGGCGTCAATCGT
>DAOWIC010000188.1 GCA_030641085.1 Calditrichota bacterium | reverse complement strand
TGATAAATCATGTCCCTACGCCGGTTCCGCACCCTGTTGCAGGTCGGTGTTCCGTGTCGCCGCAGGTGACGACAAACCCGACTTCCCCCTACCCATCAATATCCTTGCGCCCGATGCGGAGGGCGTAGATCGGGTAGATGATGCCGATCAGAAGGCCGAAAACGGCGAGGACAATAATCCACGAAAGCGAAAACGGCGGCGGCGCGCCCAGGTTGACATCGGCGGTGTACTTGAACGCCAGCATTAGAATCACGTTGGTTAGAAAGAGAATGGCGGACAATACGTCGGTAAGAATGCCGATCAGTCGCTCGCGGCGCGATTCATCCGCCAGCCAGTAGTTCTTATTGGGGACACTTAGCAGCGACGGCAGTTTGCGGACGATCATCGGCGCCAGCGGCACCCAGATATTAACGATCACAATCAGGAAATACCAGAGCAGGAAGAACTCCTGCTTCGACGAATACCCGTCCGGCTCGCCGGCGGCGTTGAAATGACTCGCCATGCGATCCGGCAACTCGCCGTAACCGGTCAGGCTCTGGCCGATCAAAAGAATTACTGACAGCAACCAGAGCCATTTGAATAGACGGTTCATATGTTTCCGCCTGGCCTCTTGCGCCATTGCGTGGGACTATTTGACGATCTGAATGATCTGCTTGAACTGCTCGCCCTCGGCCACCTTGAGCATCTCAAACAGCGCCATCTCGACACAGGTTAGTTTGGCGCCGGCATCCTTGATCCGCTCAACTCCGAGGTGGTAGTTGCCTTTGATGCGCGAGGAAACGGCGTCTTTCACCAGATGGACCTCGAAACCGGAAGCGAGCATATCAATCGCGGTCTGGTAGACACAGACATGCGTCTCGATTCCAACCAGCAGCACCTGTTTGCGATTGAGCGAGTCGAGCCGATACAAAAACTGGTCATGCCCGCAACAGGAGAAAGTCTTTTTCACCACCGGTTTGGCGTCGCCGAGCGCCTCGACAATTTCCGGCGCGGTCGGGCCGAGTTTATCGGGAAGCTGTTCGGTCCAGATTATCGGTATTTCAAGCGCCCTGGCGCCTTTGATCATCCGGATAACATTTTCAAACAACCGCTCTTTCTTATGCATCAGGGTGGCCAGTTTGCCCTGGACATCGACCACCACCAGTACCGCCTTCTCTTTTTGAAGCATTCTTTTCTCCTGCCGTATGATTATGCGACCGTGTGTATCGCGCGATACCACCCCGGTCTGATTTCGTTTTAGAATGAAACTGTCGCGCCCGGCCGTGACTCCGACCGGCGCGTACAGGATTTCCTACTTGATAATGCCCCGGTCCGAATTGGCGATAAAATCAAGGATCAACTGAACCTCGGGGATTAGTTCCATTTCACTGTTGATCCGCTCGACCGCCTGGGTGGTATTGAGCTTGCTGAAGAAAAGAATCTTGAATGTTTTCTCCAGCGCCCGGATAACGTCGCGCTCGAACCCGCGTCGCCTCAGTCCGATCGAGTTGATCCCGACCACTTTCAACGGGTAACCGGCGGCCAATGCGTACGGGCATAGGTCCTGCTGCACGCGGAAGCCGCCGCCGATCATGGCATGCGCCCCGATCTTGACAAACTGGTGAATCGGCAGCACGCCGCCGAGGATCGCCCAGTCGCCCACCTCGATATGCCCGGCCAGATTGACCGAATTGGCCATGATAACCTTGTCGCCTATAATACAATCGTGGGCAACATGCGCATAGGCCATGATGAGGCAGTTTTTGCCGATTGTCGTCTCGCCGTGAGCCACCGTTCCGCGATTGATCGTCGCGTACTCGCGGATCACCGTCTCGTCACCGATAACGGCGGTTGTCTTCTCGCCGCCGAATTTCAAATCCTGCGGCTGGGTGGCGATCACGGCGCCGTGCGACACTTTGACGTTCTTACCCAAACGCGCGCCCGAAGCGATCACGGCCGTCGAACCGATGATCGAACCGTCGCCAATGACAACATTTTCTTCGATTATTGCATACGGTTCGACCGTAACATTTTTGCCCAGATCTGCTTTTGGCGATACGATTGCTGTCGAGTGTATATCTTTCATCGATCCATCACCATCGCCATGAAGTCCGCCCCGGCCACAAGCTTGTCGCCCACGAAAGCCTGCCCGGTCATCTTACAGGTGTTACGACGAAAGGCGTGCATCTTTAGTTCGAGACGAAGCTGGTCGCCCGGCACTACCGGCTGGCGGAACTTGGCGTTATTGACCGACATGAAGTAGACCACTTTTGTCTGCGGGTCATCGATCGCGTTTAAGAGCAGCACCCCGCCCGCCTGCGCCATTGATTCGATAATCAACACGCCCGGCATGATCGGATGGCCGGGGAAATGTCCCTGGAAAAACGGCTCGTTAATTGTAACATTCTTGATCGCCGTCACCGACTTATCCGGCTCGAGATCTATAATCCGGTCAATGAGCAGAAACGGATACCGGTGCGGCATTATCTTTTCAATGGCATCGATATCAAACAGAAACTTGCTATCCTTGCTGGAAAAGCGACTGGCGAATTTCTTCTTTTTGTACAGTGCCCGCATCCGCCGGGCCAACTCGACATTCGCCTTGTGACCGGACCGCGCCGCCAGGACATGGCCCTTGAACGGCACCCCGATCAAAAAGAGGTCGCCAAGCAGATCGAGGGTCTTGTGCCGAACCGGTTCATTGTAAAAGCGAAGAGGGATATCGTTGATAATCCCCGTCTTGCCGACGAACGCTTTATCTTTCAGGTCGAGCACTTTCCTGATCCGATCAACTTCCACCTGCCCCCGGTCGGAATCATAGATGACCACGGCGTTGTCCAGCCCACCGCCTTTAATCAGGCCCGCCTCCTTGAGCATTTCAATTTCGGAAAGGAAGCAGAATGTCCGCGCCGGGGCGAATTCCTTGACAAACTCCTTCTCCAGATCAACCAGCGAAGTGTATTGGGTGCCCAGCGCCGGATTCTTGTAGTCGATCATAAAAGTAATGCGCAGCTCGTCAGATGGCGCCACTATCAGGTCGACATGGCGTTCCGGCTCGCTGTAAGCCATCGGCGAATCGATCTCCAGGTAGAACTTGTCGGCATCCTGGTTCTGGATACCTGCCTCCAGCAGCTTTTCGACATAGGGCGCGGCTGAACCGTCACCCACCGGTGGCTCCTGACCATCCAGTTCGACAATCATATTATCAAGCTGCAGCCCGGCAAAAGTGGCCAGAACATGCTCAACCGTATAAACTTTCGCCTCTCCGCTCTGAAGCGTGGTTCCCCGGGAGATATCCACCACATGGTCGATATCGGCGATTACCCCGGGCTTACCGGGCAGGTCCGCCCGTACAAATCTGATACCGGTATCCGGCGGGGCCGGCTTGAAGGTCATAGTACAATTGGTGCCTGTGTGCAGGCCGATTCCGGTAATCGAGATGTCTCGCTGTATTGTTCTTTGTTTTTCGTGCATAAGCCTCGGCGTCTACATAGATTGGCCGGATTATACGAAGAACGTCCGTCCGACTCAAGCCCTTTTTTTGTCAATGAGCTGTCCCGTGACCGGTGATGGTTGCCAATATCGACCAGCGACAGTTTATATCTCCTTTAACGATTTCACCTGCCGCAACTTGCGAAACAGCTCCACATACTCCTTGACCATGATCTCTTCCGCCTGCGAAAGCCCCTCCATCATGGGGATTCCGATTCTCAGCACCGCCCGAACAATATCCGAGGTTGTCCGGTCGTACTTGTCGGCCAGAGCCTTCAATTGCTGTTTCAGTTCATACGATACAAAAATATTGAGGCAATGTTCGCCTCGAACCTTCTTAACACGAGCATTATTGTCGCCCATACGTTCTTCCTCCTGCTAATGCCGAGCGGCATTATTGGTTCAATGATATTTTTCGTGACCGATCAACAAC
>DAOWIC010000184.1 GCA_030641085.1 Calditrichota bacterium | reverse complement strand
GTGACCATCTTTTTTGGCGTTTTGCCGGTTGTCAGAAGGGACGAATAAACCAGACTCAGCCGTTACCGACTGCCTCGGGTCAACATATAGTACAGCCGTGGAATAACTTAGGCGATCCATGATAGTCAGAAAATGGACTGATTTGGTTCTAAAGAGCCTGTTTTTTTGTCAAATAGGCTTGGCTATCGGGCTCGTATGTGTTATATTAGGAATGGTCGCAAGGCCACTGCCTGCTAGGCCCACTTCACTGTCAGTTAGCCTGAGATCGCCGAATGGCTTCTGTCGGGGGACGCCTGCTCCCCACACTCTACAATTACGTGTGGCACTGATTAACGCTCAGGTATAGCTGGCAGCGCTGCAGTTATCTTTAGAAAGGAGGCGTTCATGGCTGCAAACCATGTAAGCATCTCCACGGAGCGGAGAAAAAAGCATCGCTTTGTGCTCAACATTGACCGAATCCCTCATTTGACCGCCGATGAGAAGGCGCGCCTGAAACCGGTTACCGACCGGTATGCTTTCCGGGCCAACGAGTATTATCTCAGCTTGATTGATTGGAACGACCCCCACGACCCTATCCGTCGGCTGGTGATCCCGGACGAGATCGAACTGAGGCCATGGGGGATGCTGGACGCCTCGAAAGAGAGCGATGTCACAGTTCGACAGGGTGTCCAGCACAAGTATGGTCGAGTCGCGCTGCTTCTGGTCAACGAGGTGTGCGCCGCGTTCTGCCGCTACTGCTTCCGAAAACGGCTCTTCATGAACGGCAACGACGAAGTTACTTACGACATAGAGCCGGGCATTGACTATATCCGTCATCATCCAGAGATAGACAATGTCCTGCTCACCGGCGGGGATCCGATGATTCTGAAAACGTCCCGGCTGGAGAAGATTCTGGCAGCGTTGCGACAGATCGATCATGTGCGCATTATCCGCATCGGCACGAAAATGCCGGCTTTCAATCCATTCCGTTTTCTGGAGGATGATCGGTTGATGGAGGTGTTGAAGCGCTACTCACTTCCAGATCGACGCATCTACATGATGTGTCATTACGATCACCCGCGCGAATTAACGCCGCAGTCCCACGAGGCGATCCAGCGTCTTTTGGAGGCGGGTGTGATCTGCGTGAACCAGAATCCGATCATCCGGGGTATATCGGATGATCCCGATGTAATGGCCGAGTTGTGGAACGAATTGTCATTTATCGGTGTCCAGCAGTACTATGTTTTTCAGTGTCGCCCGACGGTCGGCAACGGTGCGTACGCGATCCCGATTGTCGAAGCGTATCGCAAGGTGGAGGAGGCGAAACGCAAGTGCGGCGGACTCGCCAAGCGGTTGCGTTTTTTGATGTCGCACGAGTCGGGCAAGATTGAGGTGGTCGGCGTGGATCACCGGTATATCTACATGAAATACCACCGCGCCCGACACCAGGTCGATGAGCAGCGGTTCATCGTCTGTCACCGTGACGACAGCGCCTACTGGCTGGACCAGCTCAAGCCGGTCGAGGGGTACGAGAACAAGTACTACCGGGACAGTTTCCAATTGCCGAGTTTCCGCTGATCGGGAACCGGCAATCTCCGTCGATGGAAGGTATCAGATGCTTCAGGGTCAGGGCCCGAACGGTCCTGACCCGTTCTTTTTGTTAAATGAGGCCGGTTGCCCGGTCCGCTCCCAGGCGGAAAAATTGCGGCGCATCTGCTCGATATATTTGGTGACATGAGCTTCGTACATCTCCAGCTATCGCTTCAGCGTTACCTTGCCGTCTCCCGGATGCTCCAGCACTCGGGCGCCGGTTTGAAGTCCCATATCTGGGGCGGCATTTCCGCCAGGGCTTGCCTGAGACGGTCGCCAGCCGACGCGAAAGCATCAATCAACTCGTCGCGGTTCATCTGTGTCTCCCTTTTCCGGCCTCCCGAGGTTGTCATTCTTTGTGGGTTACCATGGCTGACGCCTGCGCGGTGGGGAAGATGATCACCTCGGCGATCTGAACGTGCTCCGGTCGTCCGGCAATCCAGACCACGGCGTCGGCGACATCATCGCCGGTCAGCGGCTGATAACCCTCGTAGACGGTCCTGGCCCGTTCCTTGTCACCGTTAAACCGCACTTGCGAGAACTCGGTCTCGACCAGCCCCGGGTCAACTGTCGAAACCTTCACCGGCGTATCAACCAAATCCAGTCGCATCCCCTTGGTCAGGGCGTCGACTGCATACTTGGTGGCGCAGTAGACATTGCCGCCCGGATAGACCTCGTGGCCTGCGATGGAACCGATATTGATCACGTGGCCGGAGCCGCGGGCAACCATCAGGGGGATTATCGCCCGACTGACATAGAGCAGACCCTTCACGTTGGTGTCGATCATCTCCTCCCAGCCGTCCGGGTCGCCCTCGTGGAGCTTGTCAAAACCGCGCCCCAGGCCGGCATTATTGACGAGGATATCAATTGTTTTCCACGCGATCGGCAGATCGTCGATTGCTTTGTTCACCGCTTTTCGGTCGCGAATATCGAGTTCAACGAGCAGGGTCTCCACAGTCAGTTCCGCGGCCAGTTCTTTCAGCCGCTCGACCCGGCGTGCGGCGAGGATCAGCCGGGCGCCCTCGGCGGCGAATTTCCGGGCGCAGGCCTGACCGATTCCGGCCGAAGCGCCGGTTATTAGGACTGTTTTTTCGTTCAAAGAGGTCATGTTTCTCCTTTGGTAATACGCGATTTGACGCAATTTAATCGTTTGACTCGCGACAGTCAATCACTGGTCAATACCGGTTGTTTCACGAAACTGTTGAACAGACCGTGCTCAGTATTGGGACAATCCCATAATAGTGACTTGTTAATCCATAAACGGCCGGGTAATCCCTTATTTGGACGCCCCTCAACGTGTGGTATACCAACAAGATAACATTTTGTGGGGATAATCGGGGCGATTTGCGTTTCCGGCATAGTATGTGCACCCCTGTTTTTCGGAATTGAAACTAAATCTGTTGCCGTCATTGCCCGATATTAAAGTATGGTGCTCTGGTCACCCGGTTCGGGCGAATGACTCTCATCCGGAGGGTGCGATGATGACACCGAAAAAGAAGAAGCTGACAGGTGGTTTCGGATTGCCCAAGAAAACCTATTGGCACCTGTACAGTCTGCAGAATTTGGAATCGGAAAAACTGGTTCGGATAGTTGACAAGATTCTGAAAAAGGAATACGTGCTAATTAAGTAGGCGAACAGATTAAACTTGACATCGGCTTCCGGCCGGTATACTTTCCGCGCGTGATTGTGTGGAAATCCATTACCTGCCGGTTTGCTGTTCTTTGTTGTCTGTTAACGCATTTTCCGGTGATATTTAGCGAGAAAAAGTGCTGAAAAAGAAATTGACGTTTATGCTGATTCCCGATTCTCTGGGAGTCTCGAAGCAGCTAAGTATACCCACGCTCCTTATTTATGGCGTGGTGGCGGCGGTTGCAGTTCTGCTGTTTGCCAGCTTCTACCTTTCGTCCATCTATTTCTCCGACAAGGTAAACGAAACCGAACTGGAACAACTCCGGGCAGAGAACGAGCGTCTCAAGGAAAAATACGACCAGATGCGATGGAACCTGGCCGAGGTCGAAGATCGCTATATTACGCTGGTTGAAAAAGAGATTAAGATTCGCAGCCTGTTTGACCTGCCGGAGGTAGCATCCGAGGAACGCCAGCTCGGTATCGGTGGTCCGGGCGCGCTAAATGCGGCCCAGTTCTCTCAGACCGAGATGACCGCCTACAGCACCGAGAGTGAAGTGGATCATCTGCTTCGGCTGTCCGAGTTCGAATTAGAGAAGTATTCCGAGGTAGAAGGAGCGCTCGAGGGGGTGAGGGCTCGCCTCGAACACACACCCTCTATCTGGCCGACCAAAGGCTGGCTCTCGCGGGGCTATGGCATGAAATATGACCCGTTTACCGGCTACAAACGGATGCACCGTGGAATCGATATCGCCAACCACACCGGCACACCGATTGTCACGACCGCCGCCGGCAAGGTGGTTCAGGTCAAAACAGATGTCAACATGGGCAAATACATTGTGGTCGATCACGGTTACGGTTTCCGGACCCGCTACGGCCACCTTTCCAAGACCCAGGCAAAAGTGGGGCAGAAGGTACAACGCGGTGAAGTGATTGGACTTATGGGATCCACCGGCTACTCCACTGGACCGCACCTACACTACGAAGTGATTCGCAACGGTAAATTTTTTAATCCGACCAAGTATATTCTTAACGATATGAACTGAAGCACCAGGCAGTAGAGAATATTCTTAACCGCCCCTTTATGGGGCGGTTTTTTTGCAGCCGATTTTCGAGTGTCTGTGATTGTGGTTTTCACTTGCTGCAAGCGCGAGAAAAAAAGACTTGCGCCATCTATTATGAGCCGGTATTTTTAATGTAGTCGGCAGACCGACTCACACCGGGCGGAACTCTCAACGCCGACAGATTGTTTACATTATTAACTACACAAAATCGGTTCATACATGAATACAACCAAGAGGGCGGGCAATTTGCAGTCCAGGAAATCTATGGTCGCGGATGATCGGGATGAGCGCGAAGTCAAACTGTTGATCACCAGGATCAAGGGGGGCAACAGGAGGGCTTTCACCGAACTTGTCAATCGGTATCGCAGCCAGGTGGCGGCAGTCGCTTACAAGATGGTCAATGACTACGATGAGGCGGCCGATATCACCCAGATTGTCTTTGTCAAGATGGCGGCTAATATCTGGCGTTATGACGAGAGCAAGCGTTTTTATACCTGGCTCTACCGCATCACGGTCAACGCCTCGATCGACTATATTCGCAAGCACAAGCGGCACCGTCACGAGCCGCTGGAAAACTTTCACGAGTCGATAGAGAACCTCAATTCCAGCCCTGAGTTTTCCTATCGCCGCCAGCAGATCAACGGCTATATCCGTGAGGCGGCCGACTGTCTCAACGAAAAACAACGCTCGGCGTTTATCCTCCGCGATGTTGAAGGCTGCAAAATCGATGATGTTGCCAACATCATGAATATGCCCGAGGCAACCGTCCGCTGGTATCTCCATCGGGCACGGACCAAAATCCGCAAGGAACTGATGCGCAAGTGCCCCCAGCTACTGCTGTTGTTGGGCATCAAATAAGCCGCTATAGTTTTCCTACCCCCCAACCCTACTTTTTTTGTATACTATACAGCCCATGGCGAGCTATAGCGACCTGACACTGAAAATATCCGGCATGCACTGCGCCTCGTGCGTCAAGAGTATCGAGTCGATACTGTCGAGCGCGAACGGTATCGGCAGTTGCCGGGTCAACCTGGCGATGAACTCCGCCACGATCACTTTCGATAAAAGTCAAATAGATGAAAAGGGTATCATCGAACGTATCCGCCAGCTTGGCTACGACGCTACAATCGGCACTCCCGATGTGCTCACCTCAAATGCTCGTGAACTTGGCGTTGCCCGCTCGAATTTTTCACTGGCGCTGCTGGTGACACTTGTACTGGCCATAATAGCTATGTGGCCGATGTTCACCGGTGGCTACCCGGGGGGACAGTTTTTCAACGGGCTGGCGCAGGCGGTCGTGGCCGGTGTCGTTTTGTTCTACGCGGGCAAAGGTATCTTTGCCGACGCCTTGCTACAGACGAGTCACGGCCGAGCCAACATGAACACCCTGATAGCGTTGGGAACGCTGACCGGTTACGGCTGGAGCCTGTACGCGCTGGTCGGGATATACCGGGGCGATATCGAGTATCTCTATTTCGACTCGTCGGCTATGATCATTACGCTAATTCTGCTGGGGCGGTTTTTGGAAGCGCGCTCCAAGGGCCGGGCAGGCGAGGCGATCAAGGCTCTTGCCCGACTGGCACCGCCCAAAGCAACGGAGATAATCAATAATGTCGAGGTGGAGATCGGTGCCGGAGCGATCAAACCGGGTATGACCCTGCTGGTCAGACCGGGCGAGCGTATTCCGGCCGATGGTGAGATAGTCGAGGGCACGCCGGTGGTCGATGAATCGATGTTGACCGGCGAGCCGATTCCGGTCGAAAAGCAGACCGGCGACCCGGCGATAGGCGGGTCGCTCAACGGTAACCTGCCCTTCAAGATGCTGGTCCAGGCGGCCGGCGAAAACAGCTTCCTGGCATCGATAATCCGGCTCGTATCCGAAGCCCAGGGAAAAAAAGCGCCGGTGCAGCGGCTGGCCGACCGGGTGGCGGCGGTGTTCGTGCCGATCGTGCTCGGAATCGCCGCGGTAACGTTTGCCCTCTGGTACTATTTCGATCCGTCCAG
>DAOWIC010000108.1 GCA_030641085.1 Calditrichota bacterium | reverse complement strand
TGGCCGTTGCTTCCGACGCAGCAGTATTTCAACCCCGACTATAATATCGCCACCAACTCCACCCGCCAGACTCTCAACGGTTGCCGGTCGCTGGGCTATGGCACGGTGATCGAATCGGAAATGTCGGCCTACGTGTATGATTTTGACGCCCCGCAGACATTCCGGTTCGAGATCGACCGAATGACGAAGAAGTTCAAAGAGGGCGAGGCGACTCAGCAGGATGTGCTTGATCTGATCGAGCAGTACAACGCTGGGAAATGATCACCGGACGCTGTCGAGCGGTCAATCGAAAGGCAAATACAGCCGCCTCCGGAAATTCCCGGGGGCGGCTTTGTCATATACCATTGTCAGCCATCACCAATCAGCACTACGTAAAAACTTGCGCCGGAGAGCGCGCCGCCTCTTAATGTATTGAGCGAACCCGACGAATAGTAACATAATGATACCAATGGACACCGAACTGAACGGCAGCCCGGAGCCGGTCATGATATCGAGCGTTAAATATGGCTGAGTCGGTCGGCAGCGAAGTAAAACTGGTTGCCCGCCACGGGTCTATCTACGGTCTGGCGAACCTCCTCGACCGCGCGGTCAGCTTTATCATGCTTCCGGTTTACACCCGGTTTCTGAGTCCAGCCGACTACGGCATCCTGGAATTGATTTACATGACCACCAATGTCATCCTGATGGTGGTCGGGCTTGGAATTCAGGCGGCGGTCAGTCGATTCTATTTCGATTACGAGGATCAGGAGGGGCGCAACAAGGTCGTAAGCACCGCCTTTGTCGGCTACGGCGGTATCGCGATTGTCACCACTCTTGTCCTGCTGCCTTTCACCGGCCTGATGGCCGAGCATATTCTTGATTCAAGGGACCTGATAGATTATTTCGTGGTGGCGGTGCTCACGCTCGGCGTAGGCATGGTCATCCCGATCGGGGCGTCATACCTGCGGGTACAGCTAAAATCGATCCAACTGACGGTTTTCATGTTCGCCAAGACACTGCTCACGGTCGGGTTAAATATCTACTTTCTGGTCTACGCCGGCATGGGGGTCTACGGGATTCTGGTCGCCAGCCTGATTGCCGAGGCACTGTTCGCGGTAATCATGACGGTCTATGTCCTGCGCCAGACCGGCTTTCAATTCGACACGCACATGCTCAAAGAGATGGTCAAGTTCGGCCTGCCACTGATACCGTCGAGCATGTCGGCCTATGTTGTGCATGCGTCGGATCGTTATTTCATCAAAGAATTCGCCAGTATGTCGCTGACCGGGTTATATTCGCTGGGCTACAAGCTGGGCATGCTGGTCAGCCAGTTTGTCACCTCGCCGTTTATCCAGGTATGGAACCCGCGCCGCTTCGAGCATTTCAACCGCGGCGACGCCGAGCAGATATACGCGCGCATATTTACCTATTTTGTTTTCTTCAGTCTCTTTGTCGGCATGCAGATTTCGATTCTCTCCAAGGATATCGTCCAGCTCATAACGACCGAACCGTTCTGGCCCGCCTATAAAGTCGTGCCGATTATCGCGCTTTCGAGTGTCATCTTCTCGTTTCATTACCATTTTCAGGTAGGGATAGTGATGAAAAAGGCGACTAAGTACATCGCCTACATTAACCTCTCCAACGCCGCGATCAATCTGGTTTTGAACTTCATTCTCATTCGCAAGTATGACATCTGGGGCGCGGCCTACGCCACGTTGATCTGCTTCATTTATAAAGCGATTGTCACCTACTATTTTTCTAACCGGTTCTACCCGATCATTGTCGAATGGCGTCGGGTGTTCACCCTCTTTCTGACGGCGGGTGCGCTCTATTTCGTTGCCATCCAGGTGGAAACCGGGTCGATCTATTTCAACATTCCGCTCAAAGCAGCGGTCGGTTGCTTGTACGTTGTCGCGCTTTATTTCACGCGCTTTTTCAGCGACGCAGAGAAGGCAAAACTCAAGCGTGTGATAAAAACGCGCAAACTCGAATTCGATTAGGGTCGTTGGATTTTCCGTGACAGCTTGGATCCGAGTATCAAACCGACAGAGCTGTGCTCAGTGAAACCCGGTCAAGAATTCCCGCTAGCTTTTTGTTTTGCAGCCGGCGGTCGAATTCTTCGGGCAGATCTAACCCCGACGGCTCCGGCTTGGAACTCTCTCGCCACAGGTCAAACTGCCGGTTCAAGATTTGAATGACGGATGAAATATCTTCGCCGGTAACGGGCTCGCCACGATGATACTTTCTGATGCGGTCGGCGGCGATTCCATCTGGAATTAGCGCCAGAATCGGCCGGCCGGTGGCAATGTATTCGTACAACTTGGCCGGCATCACCCCGGCCCCGGCCGGATCAAAGCCGAGTATCAAAAGCAGCAGATTCGCCTCCCAGAGCATCGAAAGAACCTGCCGGTGGGGCGCATGCCCGGTGAAATTCACCATCGCCTCCAGCGACGTGCCGGCAACGGTTTTCGCATAACCGGGCGTGTTGCCGACAAACCGAATCTCGGTCTGACTCACAACCTCCGGTCGTTGAGCGACCCATTGTTCAACCGCCTTGAGAAAGAAGCGAGGATCGCGGTTGCCATACAGGCTGCCCAAGTGCAGGATAAGGAATTTGTGGTTTTTTCGGTCGGGGAATTTCAGGCCCTCAAAATCGTCCGGATCGACACCGTTGGTCACGGCGTGGACTCTGGCCGGGTCCAGGTCCGGGTTGTTCTGTCGCACTTGATCGGCAAAAGTCTGGGTTGCGGTAATGATCGCCCACGAGCGACGCAGCACGTGCCGTTCGAGAAAACGATCC
>DAOWIC010000180.1 GCA_030641085.1 Calditrichota bacterium | reverse complement strand
TCGTGAACCGCTCGTGGCATTCAAGGCACTCGCGGCGACGTCGGATAGCGCGACCGTCCTGCGACGGCCGGCTGTCGACTACTTTATCTTCTTCATGTCCGCAACTGGGGCATTTCATGAGTTGGTCATCATCTTACACTCGTCGAATGTATCCAAAAAGAGACGGCGTCACCCACTACTTCTTCACCGTCTCGGCGGCGACCCAGTTGAGGTAGTCCGGAAGGCCCTCGCTAACTTCGAGCATGATGACCTCCGGCACGGGATAAGGATGGTTGTCCTTGACGTAGTTGATAAGCTGCTCGACTTTCGATTGCGTGGTCTTGATGATCAGCAGCGACTCCTCGTCGGTCTCGAGCTTATCCTCCCACCAGTAGACGGAATCGATTTTGGGGATGATGTTGATGCATGCCGCCAGACGTTCTTCGCAAAGCTTGTGAGCCAGTGCCTTGGAGATATCGCGGGGGGCGCTTATAAAACAAACCCGTACCTGTGCCATTACTTGTCCACCTCTCTGCCTAAACGTTTTTCGATCGATTCAATCTTTCCGGTCAGGCGCTTTTTGGCGCCTTTGCGGTCATCGATAGTCATAACAATGTAAATACGGCTGTGGTTGCGTCGAAGCATGAGCCGCGCCTTGTTAATCACTTTCATCACCGGTTCCCATTCCCCCTCGATAATGGTCGACATGGCTGACAGTTTGTAGGGCAGGCCGGATTTATCGATAATATTAATAACTTTGGCAACATCGGCCGAAACCGAAGCCCCGGTGTCGGTCGGAAACATGGCCAACTGAAAGAGCATCCTTACCCCTCCTGCCTTCTTTCACGATAGAGCGGGAACTTATCGCAAAGCGTGGTGACCTCCTTGGCGATTTCCGCCAGGGCTTCATCGTTGCGACGGTTCTGGATGCCCCTGTCAATAAAGTCGGCAATCTGCTTCATTTCCTCAACGCCCATACCGCGCGTGGTAATCGCCGGGGTGCCGATACGGATTCCGGATGTTACAAACGGCTTCTCCGGATCGAACGGGACGGTGTTCTTGTTGACCGTGATACCGGCCTTTTCCAGCGCCTTCTCGACCTTCTTGCCGGTGACTTTGGGGACATCGATAAATGAGATCAGCATCAGGTGCGTGTCGGTACCGCCCGCCACAAGATGATAGCCTTTCTCTTTGAGAGTCTCGGCCAGCACTTTGGCGTTTTCGATCACCCGCCCCTGGTATTGCTTGAATTCGTCGGTCATCGCTTCCTTGAAGGCCACCGCCTTGGCGGCAATCACGTGCATCAGCGGGCCGCCCTGGATACCGGGCATGACAGTCCGGTCGAGGTCGACGGCGTACTGCTCTTTGCACATCACGATCCCGCCGCGCGGACCGCGCAGGGTCTTGTGCGTGGTGGAGGTGACGAAATCGGCGTATGGTATGGGCGACGGATGGAGTCCGGCGGCGATCAGGCCGGCGATATGGGCGATATCGACCATCATGATGGCGCCGACCTCGTCGCAGGCCCGGCGAATCTTCTCGAAATCCCAGAAACGCGGGTAGGCCGAGGCACCCGCCACGATCATCTTCGGCTTGACCTCTTTCGCTTTCGCGATCAGCTTGTCGTAGTCGATCGTTTCCGATTCCCGGTCTACCTGGTAGCCGGTGAAGTCGTAAAGGATGCCGGAGAAGTTGATCGGGTGGCCGTGGGTCAGATGGCCGCCATGGGAGAGGTCCAGCCCCATTACCTTATCGCCCAGCTTGAGGGCGGTAAAATAGACGGCCATATTCGCCTGCGAGCCGGAATGCGGCTGAACATTGGCATGCTCGCAGCCAAACAATTGCTTCACTCGTTCGCGAGCGAGGTCTTCGGCAACATCGACAAACTCGCAGCCACCGTAATAGCGCTTGCCCGGATATCCTTCGGCGTACTTGTTGGTCATGATGCCGCCGGCCGCCTCCAGTACCGCTTCGGATACAAAATTCTCCGAGGCAATCAACTCCAGGCCGTTTGACTGGCGGTCGGTTTCTTCTATTATCGCTTTGAATATTTCCGGGTCTACTTGTTTGAGGTATGACATAATCTAATCTCCCATACTGTATAGTTTTCCGGAATGTAAACAAATTGACTCGCCCGGTCAACGGGTTTGGGGAAGGATAACGGCACCAAGCAAAACAGCCGGAGTTGAACCGACTCCGACTGTTTATATCTCCATCGAGTAACTTTTGTTACACGGATTAATCAGGCACCGCCACCCGGCCGCTCCGCATCGGTGATCTTCTGGACCCGGGCGATATGCCGGCCGCCCTCAAAATCCGTCGTCAGAAACGTCTTGACTATCTCGTCCAGTTGATCCTCGGGGGTATACTTCCCGGCCAGCGTCATCACATTGGCATTGTTGTGCAGGCGGGTCAGGTAGGCCATCTCGACATTGAGCGCCATTCCGGCCCGGACACCATTCACTTTGTTGGCGGCAATATTCATGCCGTTACCGGTCCAACAGATGGTGATACCGTAGTCGGCCTCGCCGTCGGCCACGGCGTGGGCCACCTTGAGACCGTAGTCGGGATAGTCGACCGACTCCTCGGAGTTGGTCCCGAAATCAACCGCCTCATGACCCAGTTGCTCAAGGATCAACTTAACCTTTTCCTTGAAGTAAACGCCCTTATGGTCCGAACCTACAGCGACTTTCATTTATGCCGTCATCCCTTTGTATTCGGGTACGTATGTCAGCCAGCCATATTTATCCTCGCCTCGGCCCTCAAGGATATCAAAGAACGCTGTTTGAAGGCGTTCGGTAATCGGGCCTCGCTTGCCGCACCCAATTTCGATATTGTCGATCTTTGAGATGGGCGTAATCTCAGCGGCGGAGCCGGTGAAAAACACCTCGTCGGCCAGATACAACGCCTCGCGCGGAACATTCTGCTCGATTACCCGGATACCCATATCCATCGCCAGACGGATGACACTGTTGCGGGTGATGCCGGGCAGAATCGAAGCCGCGAAGGTGGGCGTGATCAGGGTGTCTTTGCGTACGAGGAAGATATTTTCGCCGGAGCCTTCGGAGACGTGACCCTGAACATCTAGCGCAATTCCCTCGACATAGCCGTGGGAAATCGCCTCCAGCTTGATAAGCTGGCTGTTCATATAGTTGGCGCCCGCTTTAGCCATAGCCGGCATAGTGTT
>DAOWIC010000106.1 GCA_030641085.1 Calditrichota bacterium | reverse complement strand
TTCTTGTGACAGATCGGGCCAGCGTCGGGATGCAATAGCCCGAAACATGCTATCATCAGTGCCGACAAAGGGTTACGGGGTGCCCACTGCTTTGAGGCTGCCGGGGCAATGATTTTCAAATGTTGTCGGCGGGGCACCCGTTTTGCAGTGTAGACAGCAAAGCTGAAGATCAGGGGTAAATATGCGTTTATACAGGTATATTCTCATTGCCTTTTTTTGTCTGTTCCTGACCGCCACTGTCGGCGCCTTTGACCGCGAGATATTACACTCCCAACGCCTGGAGCAACCGCAGCGCCTGCCCTTTACCGCCACCGATGGCGCGACTTTGGCCAATCTGGCGACTGCGGATGGTGATCTGCTGGTATCGGAATCGGTTGCGCCGGCGACTTTTACCCAGGATAACGTTGCCCTGGTGGCGCTGGCCGAAGGTGACTGGCTGGCCGCATGGAGCGATTGCCGCCGGGGGCGCAAGAGCATATTCTGGCAGCGGCTGGACTCGCTCGGGGCGATTGCCGGCTCCAATGAACTGATCTCCATCACTGGCTCCGGAGCCGATTTTGTCGATCCGGAACTGGCTGTCGACGCTGTCGGGCGGATCTACCTGTTTTATCGTGATCGTACCAATGGACTGATTTTCGGCTCTCGATACAACGCCGATCTTACAGTCGATCTTGGCCCGTTCCTGGTCAATGATACTTCCTTCAGCTCTTTTGCCGGCCCCTTTGATTTCGCTGTTTATCCCGATGGCAAGATGGTTGCTGTCTGGGAGAGTTATTCCGCGCTCGGCTCTACCATAGCTATGCGCCTGTATGACAGTGACGGTAATGTCACGGTGAACGGCGTTACGGTCAACTCCGACGGTGGTTCGTTCTCGCACTGGGTGCCGGCTGTCGCGGTCGACCCGACCGGTGACATTCTGGTCTGCTGGGAAGACTACCGCAACGGCGTGGCCGATGTTATTGCCCGCCTGTTCAACGGAGCCGGAGTTCCGCTCGGTGGCGATTTCCAGCTTGTGCCTTCGCCGCAGAGCGACGCCGCGCAATTTGCGCCGGATATCGCATATTCCGCGAACGATGACTTCATTATCGGCTGGATCGACCAGCGCGCAGATCAGGAAGTCTATCTACAGCGCTACAGTTCCGGTTCCGGATTGATCGGGAGCAACCTGCTCATCAGCGGCCCGGATACACAAATGACCAATTGGAACCTGCACTTGACCTGCTCCCCCGATGACAGGCTGCTGGCCAACTGGGCTGCCTTTGGCCCGGAAAACAGCATTCTAACGCTTCGTTTTAATGCCGGGCCGACCCCGATTGGCACCCCAACCGCCGCCAACAGCTCATCGGTGGGACGCCGTTGGGAACCGGCTGCATTTTATAACCGGCATGATCGCTACCTGGTCGGCTGGACCGAATTCGCCGACGATAACGCCGATATCCACCTGATGCTGTTTGCCGACGACGGCACCGCTCTGCTCGGAGAGGAAGTAAAAGCCAATGACGATGCGATCGGCGCGGAGTCGCTTGATCCGTTTGTGGTCGCCACCTCAAATTGGTATAACCTGGTGCTGTTTGTTGACCAACGCAACGACGCCGGGGATATCTACTGCCAGACGGTTGCTAACAATGGAACCACGTTTGGCGGCAATGTCCGGGTGAACCAGGATGCCGGTAACAATCTTCAGGCTCAACCATCGGCGGCGGTGTCAATTGCCCGGGAAAAAGCACTGGTGGTGTGGGTCGACAGTCGCCAGATCGGCGGCATACCGGGCCAGCGGATATTCGGACGGTTCGGCACGCGCTGGGGAACATTCGGCGAGAGCGAGTTTATGATCTCGAACGGCTTGCTGACGGCGGTGAAGTCCGGCCCGATGGCAGCGCTCGCCGCCGACGGCAGCGGATTAGTGGCATGGCTGGACAACCGCCTTGGATCGCCGCAGCTTTACGGACGCTGGCTGACGACCGAGGGCAATCTCGACGGTGACGAATTCATGATTTCCAGCGAGATCGCTGACATCTCCAACTCCGATCTTCATCTTGGCATGGATAGCTTCGGACGGTACTACGTAGTCTGGCTCGACAAAGGGCTCTCATCGCCGACGGTCAAAGCGAAATGGTATGCCGCCGATCACAGTTTGGGCGGCGAGTTTAGTTGGGCTTCGACGGTAGAGGAGGTCGAGATTGATGATATCGCGGCCGGTATTACCACCGACGGCGCGATTTCTATCCTGTGGACCAGCACCGGCGCAGCCACCACGCTTTATCTAACACAACTGACCAATGACGGTTCAGTGCTGGCGCCGCCGTTTGAGGTAACCGACAATGTCAACGCCTTCCCATCCGATCCGGCCCTGTCGGTCAGCAACAACAACTACCACAGTGCCGCCTGGGTTGATGCCCGCGATGGCGCCCGTCGGATATATTACCAGCTATTCGATAACGGTCTGAGCGGCCTTGGTGCGAACCAGCCGGTCTCGACCGAAACACTTGCGACCATGTTCTCACCGGCGACCTCGGCTAATGCCGGGCGGGCCTGGTTCGCATGGGTCGATCCGCGCGCCGATGGTCACAATATCTGGGCCGCGACCGATCTGTATGAACCGACCGATGTAGGCGATGACGACCGCCCGATTCTGCCGGCGGCATTCGACCTGGCACAAAACTACCCCAATCCTTTCAATCCCTCGACCGAGATACGTTTCAACCTGCCATCGCAGGCCCGCGTGACTCTCACTGTCTACAATCTGCTTGGCCGCCGGGTGTCGCAACTGGTCGATGACCTGTTGCCCGCCGGTGAGCACACGGTAAGCTGGGATGGTACGTCCGACACCGGCGACCGGGTCGCCAGCGGGCTTTACCTGTACCGTCTCGAAGCGGGCGATTTTGCGGCATCCAAAAAAATGGTGCTGCTGAAGTAAGCCGCGGCTGACCAGATCTGTGCAGCAAGTAGGTCGGTGTTCCGAGCGTAGCGAGAAACCCGACACATTCAATTGTGAGGGCGGATTCGAAAGGGTACTACTGCGGAAGGACCAGTGCCAGCAAATCCTGAAAAGTGTGCGCGATTATCCCCGGCCAGATAGTGCCGGTACGGATATACAGCCCGGCGAAAAGAAAACCATAAACAGTGATGACAATAAAGCCGGGCCAACCCTGGTAGGCGTGGCAGGCACCGAAGATTAGCGACGAGACTATCGCCGGGATGAGCCAGCTTTTCGTCTTGAAAACCAGACGCAGGCGCGTCATCAGGTAGCCGCGGAAGGCGGTCTCTTCACAGAAGCCGGCGGTAAACGAGACCAGTACCCAGATAACGCGGCCGAAGGTATCTTCGGGGATCAGGTTCGATATCTCGCCCGGCATAGGCAGTCCGATCTTGGCCAGAAACCAGGCCAGACCCGACAGAAGCAGCATCGACACCAGCAGAAACGAAATCGCCCAGGCCCAGTCAACCGTTCGCAACCGCTTAAAGCCCAGTCCGGCAAGTAGAGTATTCTCCCGCCAGGTTGATACATAGAGCAGCAGAAACATCAGCCATTGGATCAGGATCGTGCCTATCAACAGGGCTATAAGCATGCCGTCGTTCAGGTTTTTTAGTATATTAGTTGTGTTATTGGTCGGGTCTATGGAAAGGGCCGGATAGCCGACCAGCAGGAAGAAGAGGCTGATCCAGGTCAGGGCCGAACGCTTGAACTCGCCGTTGCCCGATTCCAGTTTGAACCGACCGAACCGGTCATCATCGGAAACCGGCGGGCCGTACACGCTGACTCTTTCGTATTGTTCCTGGTCCAAATTCATCTCAGCTAATCACCTCAAATACTGCCTATCTATATACTCATCGGTCGGATGATGGACAAGTTTAAGAATGTCCGATTATACATATTAATATTTTACCGGACGATCGGCTTACAGCGCTCAAGCCCGAAATGTGAATCACGTGATTATCATATCGCCAGCCGTCGCTTATGCAATGTGACCCGCATATGGTAGCCCTCTTTCGCGCTCATCTCTATCGTAAAGCACGAAAGGAGGTACGATGTCAGGTAATCGGATTGTTTACCAGAACTGGATTGCCGAAATAGGCCGCGACCCGTTTCAACCAGTTGACAGGTGTCCGGGTGAGGCAAGCAAGGTCAATACCGGGGAGATTTACCGTCAGGTTCAACGGGCGTTGGAGAAGCTGAACGAGGACGAGCGCGAGTTTGTCATCCGCTTTTATTACATGGGGGAGAGCTACCTCGAGATTTCGAAAAAATCGGGCCGGTCGGTTTACCGTCTGGCTTCGCTTCACAAGCGGGCGATAAAAAAACTCAGACAGAGTCTGACCAAATTCGTGGCGGATCGTTTCAAAATTGATTCCACCCCGAACCGCGACTGCCCGCTCTGTAACTCACCGCAAAGAGAAGAGATTGACGAACTGATTCGGACCAGAGACAGAACAGCGCCGTGGAAGCCGGTTATCGCCTGTCTGCGGAAGGA
>DAOWIC010000253.1 GCA_030641085.1 Calditrichota bacterium | reverse complement strand
TGTTAATGGTCATCACAGCCGCATCGGCCGGCACTCCGCCGTGAATGGCCGCCTGGCGCGCCGGGGCCTGACCACAGCCGCCCTGCACCACGTGGCCCATGATTACTTCGTCGATGTCGGCCGCGTCGATGCCCGCCCGCTTAATCGCTTCCTTGATCGCCAGAGCACCCAACTGGGGTGCCGTGAATTTGCCCAATCCGCCGTGCAGGGTGCCAATAGCGCTTCGGCAGGCGGATACAATGTAAGCATCTCTTCCGTCTGTCATGATAGGTATTCCTCCAGATTATTCGTTAAATGTTGTGTTTTAAATAACATATGGCAATCAGGACCCAAAATCAAGTGAATCGTTTCACAAAATACGGTCCCGATTGTCGCGATTTCCACATCGGCTTCGGAAAAAACCGAAAACTTGAATCGCTTGTCTATCAACGAGTCATCGCGACTAATACAAGCGATACACGAACCGTGAAAGCGTAACCGGGCAGGAGCGGTGTGTGAATATTGTATGAATCTTCAGGATTTTTATTTTGTTTTCGGCGGCCAGTTTGGGCATTTATAGGGCGGCCTTGGACCGATTCGCGGCAGGCTTTTCGCGCTTACGGGGCGCGATTTTCTTAAAGGTAAGGCAATGGATTGTCGAATAGATGGCAGAAGGAATCACTGCAAGTAAGGAGGTTCACATGAAGAAGACGTTCTATCTGGTTATCGCCCTGGTGTTGGTGTTTGCTCTGACAGGATCGGCACAGGTTCCGAGCAAGCCGTTCAATATTTATGCCGGCGGCGGGCTGACCGCCCCCTCTGCCCCGGACCTTTTTAAGGATACGCATAAGAATAGCTTCCACGCCACCGCCGGACTGGGTTTCAACGCCTATCCGTTTATCCAATTTGTTGGTAAAGTGGAATACCACGCCATGTTGATGGACTGGGACGAAATCCGTACGCTCGACGCCCTCATTGACGCCGGCACCGAGGGCGGCATGAAGAATATCTGGATGTACGGTGTCGACGCGCGTTTTTCGCTTAGCGCGCCCGGAATGCCGATCAAGCCGTTTGGGCTGGCCGGAGTAGGCTTTGCCAGCATTTCACAATCCGATATCACTACCGTCCTGAATCCTGCTGACCTGGTGGCATATGATTTTGATAACGAAACCAAGTTTTACTTCAATCTCGGCGGCGGGATCGAATTTCAGGCGGCGCCGATGATTACCTTATTCCTGCAAGGCAGATATGTCAATATCAAGCAGGATGGTGACAACCTGATTATGATCCCGATCACATTGGGAATCAAGCTGTAGCAGGATTTATATTCTGAAAAGACAAGACCGGAGCGTGGCTCCGGTCTTTTTTTGGCTTTCATGAAATGCTGGTATGCGAACGCTTCTGAAACTCTGCCCGGATAATGCAGGGACAACCGTCGAACAAATCTATTCTTCCAACTGCAATTCGATAATCGGCGTCTCGGTATCAACCTGGTCACCGGCGGCGAAGTTGACCGCCTTGACCTTCCCCTTCGCTTTACAGTTGACCTGGTTTTCCATCTTCATCGCCTCGACAATCACCATCGCCTGCTTCTCGGTAACATCGTCGCCGACCTCGACAAGGATCTTGACAATCTTGCCCGGCATGGGGGCGAATACCTTATCCTTCTCACCGGCCTGGCCACCGGCTCCACCGGCGAATCCATCTTCGGAGGGTTCGGTCAGTTCGATGAGAACCGAGTCAATGTCGATATAGTAGGTGCCCTTGTAGGCGACGACGGCCGCCTGATGGTTGGTGCCGTTGATATTCACCCGGTACAGATTTTCGCCCACCGGCTGGAAAAAGAATTCCTTCTCCCCCGCCACTACCTTGAAACCTTCTTTGGACTTTTCAAAGACCGTGGAGACGACCTCGTCGTCGAAAAGAAACTCGTGACTATTCATGGATCGAATCTCCAATCTGAAGGTTCCCCAGCACTTGCCAGGGGGTAGGTATTCCGGCGCTTGCCCGACCGGCCGATGGCATGCCGGAGCCGTTGACCGTGTTGACCGCGGCAACGGTCGCGGCTGCCGCGGCTGCCTCTTTGAAGTCTGAGTGATCGGTATCGCGGTCGCCCATGTGGTCGTCGATAAAGCTGGTGAAAGTCCGCCCGGCGACAAACTCCGGATGCCGCATGCAGTCGACCATGAACTTCTTCGATGTTTTGACGCCGAGGATTTTGTAGCCGTTCAGGGCGTCGATCATTTTCGTGATGGCGGTATCTCGGTCCGGCGCGTGGACAATCAGCTTGGCCATGATCGGATCATAATCAATAGTGATCTCGCTGCCTTTGACCACGCCGGAATCGACCCGTACCCCCGGACCGACCGGTTCGGAATAGTGGTGGATCAAACCGGTCGACGGCATGAAGTTATTCTCACCGTCCTCGGCATAGATCCGGCATTCGATAGCGTGTCCGCGCTGAGTCAGCGAATGGAACTGCTCTGAGATCGGCTCGCCGGCCGCGATGCGAATCTGTTCGACAACCAGATCGGTCCCGGTGACCATCTCGGTGATCGGGTGCTCTACCTGAATCCGGGTATTCATCTCGAGAAAATAGTAGTGGCCGGTGTCATCGAGCAGGAACTCAACTGTCCCGGCGTTGGTGTAGCCCGAGGCCTGGGCGACCTTGACAGCATCGGTGCCCATGCGCGCCCTGAGTTCGTCGTCAACCGCTACCGACGGAGTCTCTTCGATAATCTTCTGGTAACACCGTGCATATTTTTGAAAGAGAGTGCTCCATTCAGCGGCGGATTAACGATATACTTCTCGAGATAGACCGTCTCGTCGTCGAAGGCGTTTTTGGCTTCGCGCCGGGCGGCATCGATCGCATCGGACAACTCGTCGGCGGCGTTGACCACACGCATGCCTTTGCCACCACCTCCGGCAGCCGCCTTGATAATAACCGGATACCCGGCCTCGTCGGCCGCTTTCTGATACTTGCCGATATCGGCGTCGGAACTTTTCATGCCGGGAATCAGCGGGACACTTGTATCGGCCATTTTTATGCGTGACTCGATCTTGTTTCCCAGCAGTCTGATCGCCTCCGGCGATGGACCGATAAATGCGATCTTCTCGGCGCGACAGCGCTCGGCGAACTGTGGGTTCTCGGCCAGGAAACCGTAGCCGGGATGAATCGCATCGGCGCCAACCAGTCGGGCTGCCTCGATGAGCTTGTCTATGTCGAGATAGGATTCCCGGGGTGGCGGCGGACCGATATTGATCGCCTCGTCGGCATACAGGCGATGCTTGCTGCTGACATCGGCGTCGGAATAGACGGCCACACTCGGGATGCCGAGCACGCGACAGGCGTTCATCACCCGGATGGCGATTTCGGATCGATTGGCGACCAGTATCTTGTTGAACAGTTTCTTCTCAGTAGCACTCATCTCAGACCCTGCCTCACTTTTTGACCCATTTCGGTGCCCGTTTGTTCAGGAAAGCGTCCATCCCCTCCTGTCCCTCGTCGGAGACCCGCAGTCGGGCGATCATCTCGGCGGTGTACGGCTTAAATTCATCCGGCGACATATTCGGCACCTCGCTGACAAGCTTCTTGGCCATGGCAACCGCCTCCGGCCCGGACGAAAGGATAAACTCAATCAGGCTGTTTACTTCTTCGTCGAGCTTGTCATCGTCGACGACCTTGTTAACCAACCCGACCTCGTGAGCACGGTCGGCGCCCATGCGCTCACCGGTGATAAACAACTCGCGCGCCTTGCCCTCGCCCATCTTCCTGATTACATACGGCCCGATACAGGCCGGCACAACGCCGATCTTGACCTCGGAAAAAGAGAACTTCGCCCGCCGGGCGGCAATAGCTATATCGCAGACCGCCACAAAGCCCGTACCACCGCCGATAGCAGCGCCGTTAATCCTGCCGATCACCGGTCGCCGGAAAGTGTATATCTGGTAAAAGAGATCAGCCAAGCGGTTGGATTCGTTGAGGTTTTCCTCAAACGACTGGTCGATCACCGAGCGCATCCAGTTGAGATCGGCCCCGGCGCAAAACGACTTACCCTCGCCGGTCAGCACGACCAGTCGCAGATCATCGTCCTTCTGGAGAGCGCTAAAGAGATGCGCCATTTCGTCGATGACGGTCGAATTGAAGGCGTTGTGGATCTCCGGCCGGTTGAAATTGATATAACCGACAGAGTCGCGCTTCTCATATTTGACAGTAGTATATTCCATATCGATCCTCTGCCGTAGTTACATCCTAAAGATGCCGTATTTCTGATCCGGGATCGCCGTGTTCAACGACATGGCAATCCCCATCGCCAGCATCTGGCGCGACTCGGTCATCCCGATCATCCCGTCATCCCACATGCGGGCGCCGGAATAATACGGAGTGGATTCCGCTTCGTATTTTGCGATAATCGGCTGGCGAATTGCCTTGATCTGCTCCTCGGTAAGCTTGGTGCCCTCTTTTTCAAGCTGCCTGATCTTGACGGACGCCAGAACATCGGCCGCCTGCTCGCCACCCATGACACAGATACGGGCGTTGGGCCACATCCACATCAGGCGCGGGAAATATCCCCGGCCGCACATGGCATAGTTGCCGGCTCCGTAGGAACCGCCGACCACCAGCGTAAATTTCGGGACCTGGGCGTTGGCCACGGCATGAACCAGCTTGGCGCCGTCACGGGCGATACCGCCCGCCTCGTACTGCCGCCCGACAATAAAACCGGAGATGTTCTGTAAAAAGAGCAGCGGTATTTTGCGCTCGGTGCACAGTTCGATAAAATGTGCTCCCTTGAGCGATGATTCGGAGAAGAGTATGCCGTTGTTGCCCAGGATGCCGACCGGATAGCCCATGATACGAGCAAAACCGGTGACCAGAGTGGTACCGTAAAGCTCCTTGAACTCGTGGAACCGCGAGCCGTCGACCAGCCGGGCGATCACCTCTCGGATATCGTACGGCTTGCGGGTATCGGATGACACCACGCCGTACAATTCTTCCGGATCGTAATGAGGATCCTCCGGCATGGAGCGATCCAGTTCCCATTGCGGCGAACGGTTCAGGTTTTCCACGATATTGCGGCAGATCTGAATCGCGTGCTCGTCGTTCTGGGCGTAATGATCGCTGACCCCCGATGTGCGGCAGTGCACATCGGCGCCGCCCAGTTCCTCGGCGGTAACGACTTCCCCGGTGGCGGCCTTGACCAGCGGCGGGCCGCCGATAAAGATCGTTCCCTGCTTGCGGACAATGATCGTCTCGTCCGACATCGCCGGCAGATAAGCTCCTCCGGCGGTGCAGGAACCCAGGACAGCCGATATCTGTGGGATGCTCTTGGCCGACATACGGGCCATGTTATAAAAGATGCGCCCGAAATGATCCTTGTCCGGGAATGTGCCCGATTGAAGCGGCAGGAAGATACCCCCCGAGTCGACCAGCGAGATACACGGCAGGTTGTTCGTCTCGGCAATCTCCTGTGCCCGGGCATGCTTGAGGATCGTTATCGGGTAATAGGTGCCGCCCTTGACAGTGGCATCGTTGACGATGACCATCACCTCGCGGCCGTGCACCACGCCGATACCGGTGATGATGCCGGCGGCGGGCGCATCGTTGTTATACATGTCGTACGCCGCCAGCGGACTCAGTTCCAGAAAGGGCGTGTTTTTATCGAGCAGTTTGGCCAGGCGATCGCGCGAAAGCAGCTTGCCCCGATCGACATGGCGCTTCCTTGACTTTTCCGGTCCCCCTAACTTGACCTTGTCGAGTCTCTCCTTGAACTCCAGATGCAGTGCTCGATTCGCTTCGTAGTTGTCCTTGTAGATATTGGATTTGGTGTCGATTTTGGATTCAATACGATACATGGTTAACTCTTCACCTGTTTGCTTTTCAATAGTGACAACGGCACCTTGACCGTCATTTCCAGGAGCGCCTGTGCCAGCGTCTTGCCCTGCGGGTCGATCATCAGAGATTTGGTGCCTCCGCCACCAAGCGTCTCCTCGAGCAGAAAATTCAGACCGTGTATATTGTCCAGTTCGTAACGAATGACTTCGCCCAGTGTGATCCCTTCGAAATACCGACGCACTTTATCGGCGGTGAGGTTGTCCACCAGCCAGTCATAAATCTCCGGTGTGCGGGCGAGAACGCCGATATTGCAGGTATCGCCCTTGTCGCCGGAGCGAGCGTAGCAGATTCGGCGCAACTTGACCGCCTGCGGCTTTCCTATTGGCTTCTTTTTGGATTTGGCCGCAGCGACTGACGGTGTCTCCAACGGCAGCGTCGAGCGCACGCGGATCGGGAATGAAATCTCGTGAAAGTCTTCCTCGCCGTCAGTACCCACCACCAGCACTTTCGCCTTGACGCGGCTGCGATGCATCAGCGCCGGCCAGTAGGCGATGACGCGCGATGGTTTCGGGCGGCCGCCTGTGGTCACGGCCATGCCGGCCGGACCGGATAGAATCAAAGTCGAGAGCGCCTTGCCGAACTCGCGCACTTTCTCAGCATCGTGGTCGCGGACACTGAAGCGCAGCAGGATTTCGTTCGATTCGCACGGCGACAGATGTCCCGGCCAGATCGTGCCGGAACCGATCATATCGGTACGAGTGGCCTCGAATTTATGGTTGAGCTTGTTCCAGAAGATGTCGGCGATGATCTTCGCCTTCTCGCCGACATTCGGACCGGAGACCAATACCGCACCGTTCGATTTCCAGCCATCTTCGAATGACATCGATACTTTCAGATGATCCGGCTCGGGACGACCCTTGACGCCGAAGACTCGCACTCGGTCCGACTGTTCCGGAGCAAGCTGGATCGTGTCGAAGCGCGCGATACCGTCGGGAGAGATGTAATTGGATGGGTCCCCCATCTCGTACACAAGCTGCTCCTTGACCGTTTTTTCCGAGACAATGCCGCCTGTGTTTTTGTGCTTGGTGACCACGAACTCGCCCGA
>DAOWIC010000193.1 GCA_030641085.1 Calditrichota bacterium | reverse complement strand
CCGGTCAGACCCAGGTTCCGGTAATTCGGGAGATCCTCGCCGTCAAACCAGGCGACCTCACCGGGTGCCGGCACCACCGGGCCGTGAATGATCTTATACCCGATAGCCGGAGGGGCCACGAAATAACGCGAATCCTCGTTGGTGGCGTTATAGCAGAAAAACAGGTCATCTTCCGGATCGCAGCCGACGAGATCATCACCGGCATCACCAAGGTCCGGATCGGACCAGATACCCATATACATATCCGTAATATCGTTGGAGCCTTTGTTGGTCAGAAGGTACTTGATGTAGATCGACATTCCCTCCGGGCCGGAAGTTATCGGATCGGGGATCGAGGCGTTGAAAGTAAAGACGTCGGCCGGGCTGTTGGCGTACTGCGTCTGCGGAAAAATGTGAAACTCGTCCACATCTTCGAAGACCAGGCCATTGGAAGCATGGCGGTTCCAGGTCGCGCAGCATAGACCTGCGCCGAGCTTTGATTTACCTAGGAGTTAATTCTGCTGTAGAACGTGATGAGAACGCTGTTGAAGCGCGATCGGCTGACGATATATCACCGTATCCATATATCACTATCAATATAGGTGGATTGCCCCATTCTGTCAAGGCATAGCGTATTGTGCGGCAGCTATGGGAGGCGACTTTAATGTCAGGCAACCAACCGATGAACCGCGAGCCCAGCCCCTTTACCGGCAGGGGCTTGATTTATCAAGCCCGGGGCTATACAGGCACCCAGGCCCGGACGTTATTGTGGGCTGCAGACAATCCTGAGTGAAGTGAAGGGCGCCCTGGTCTGCGCCCGTTCTTCCCCAATCGCGTTATCGCCATCTAATCGCTTTCCCCGGGGAACTTTACACCCGGCCGAGACTACCATCAGTAGAGAAAATGGTTGACCGAATCGAGCCGTTTGACGTACATTCATGGTGAGGAATTATCTGAGATGAACGGACTTAAAATAACGCTCCTGATGCTGGGGCTGTTGCTGTTGTTCTCGGGTGTCGGCTATTTGGTCGGCGGGCAGAACGGCATGGTGATGGCCTTTATCCTGGCCTGCGGCATGAACCTTTTCAGCTACTGGTACTCCGACCGCATGGTACTCAAGATGTACCGTGCGCGCGAGATCACCGAGGGCGACCACCCTCGACTCTATCGAACAGTCCAACGGGTAACGACCCAGGCGGTGCTGCCGATGCCAAAAGTCTGTATTGTTCCCTCCAAGGCGCCTAACGCCTTCGCCACCGGGCGCAACGCCGAGCACGCGGCGGTAGCCGTGACCGAGGGTCTGCTGGAGATTCTTAACGAAGATGAGCTGGAGGGCGTGATCGGCCACGAAATCGCCCACATCCAGAACAAAGATATGCTGATCGGGACGATCGCGGCCACATTTGCGGGCGCCATCGCGATTCTGGGATCGATTGCCCGATGGGGTGCGATTTTTGGCGGCTACGGTGGTCGCGATGATAATCGTGGCGGCGGTTTCGGCCTTTTGGTGGCGGCAATTGTCGCGCCGCTGGCGGCAATAATAATCCAGATGGCGATATCTCGTCAGCGTGAGTACAAGGCCGATGCCGAGAGCGGGCGAATTACGGGCAAGTATGAGGCCCTGGCCACGGCACTGGAAAAACTGCACCGGGCGCCGGTACGCATGAAACTCGACCAGCGACCCGCCTCGGCGCATCTGATGATAATGAATTCACTTTCGGGTAAAGGGCTTTCGTCGCTTTTTTCCACTCATCCGCCGGTGGAAAAGAGAATCGAAAAGCTGCAGAAACTCTACCAGCAATCAATATACCAGGGTTATGCAGGATAAAATCGCAGACGACTTCGCCGACCAGCCTCCACTCTTAACAGGAGCCATCAAATAGGCATGGGCTCTAACCTGATCCTTGAGCTGCTGGCTATATTCCTGCTCGTCCTGGCTAACGGGTTTTTCGCTCTGTCGGAATTCTCCGTTATCGCCAGTCGCAAGAGCAAACTTCAGCAGCAGACCGACGAAGGCATGCGCGGCGCGAAGGCGGCGAAGAAACTGCACGCCGATCCGGATCGTTTCCTGGCGACTATCCAGGTCGGTATCACACTGGTCGGCACGCTGGCAGGCGTCTTTGGCGGCGCCACCCTTGTCAACGAACTGGTGGCCCTGCTGACAGATGTTCCACTGGCGTTCGTCGCCGGTGCGGCCAAACCGATCTCCATCGCCCTGATCGCAATCGTTATCACGGTCACTTCAGTCATCCTGGGCGAACTGGTACCGAAGTATATGGCTCTGTCGAACCCAGAGCTATTCGCTCGCGGTGTTTCCCGACCGATCACCGTTTTTGTAAAAGTGACATCGTTTTTCTCGCGCCTGCTTTCCGGCGCCGCCAACCTGATCATCAGCCTGCTGGGAATCAAACGGGACAGCGGGCACACCCCGGTAACCGAGGAAGAGATCAACCTGATGATCTTCGAGGGCAAAGAGAAAGGCATCTTCGACGAAACCGAGGAGCAACTGATCAAGTCGGTCTTTGACTTCGCCGACTCCACTGCCCGCCGGGCGATGACGCCCCGGACCGATATCGTCGCCTTTGAGGTCGGCAGCAAGGCGCCGGAGATTATCAATGCGATCATCGAAAACGGCTACAGCCGCTACCCGGTCTACGAGGGCAACATTGACAAAATTGTCGGCGTCATGTACACCAAGGATATTATCATCCACAAGCTCAACCCGGAACTGATCATCCTCGCCGACCTGATCCGGCAGCCGCTCTATGTGCCGGACTCGATGCCGTTGTCGAAACTCTTGAGGGAATTTCAAGCGAAGAAAAAGCATATAGCTGTCGTTCTCGATGAATACGGCGGCACCGCCGGTATCATTACGCTGGAGGATATTCTAGAAGAACTGGTCGGCGAAATTCAGGATGAATACGATGTCGAGCAGCCACCGCTGGTGAAACATTCCGACACGGTAGCCTTCGCCGAAGGCGCGGTCTGGCCGGGTGCGGTAAACGAACTGATGAACTCCAACCTACCCGAGGACAAAGCCGAGACGCTGGCGGGGCTGTTCATCGACCACCTCGGCCGTCTGCCCGAAAAGGACGAGACGGCAACGATAGCCGACATTCTCTTCTCGGTGCTGGAACGCAAGGGCAACCGTCTGCTTAGATTGAAATTGGAAAAGATCGCCCATAAACAGGACAACTGATGCTGACAATTCTCAAAGCTTCCCTGGCCTGGATCAGGTCGCTCTATGACTGGGTGCTGCGCTGGGGCGAGTCCCGCTACGGCGCCGTCGCTCTCTTCTTTCTCTCCATGGCCGAAGCTTCTTTCTTTCCGGTCCCGCCGGATGCGCTATTGATCGCGCTCTGTATGGGGACATACAAAAAGTGGTTCCGATTCGCAGTCATCTGCTCAATCGGTTCGGTGATCGGCGGCGCCCTGGGCTATTTGATCGGCCATTACGCCTTTGATCTGATCGGCGAGAAGATGATCTCGTTCAGCGCGGCCCTCGCCGGTGTCGAACCGCAGCAACTTTTGACTCAGACCCAGTACTGGTTCAACGAGAAAGAGATGTTCGGCATGAAGGTTGGCTCGTGGGCGGTCGGCATCGCCGGCTTCACGCCGATCCCGTACAAGGTCTTCACTATCGCCGCCGGCTTTTTCAACATGAAGTTTATTCCGTTTATCGTCGCTTCCGCAATCAGTCGCTCGCTGAGGTTTTTTGTCGTGGCAGGACTGATCGGTATGCTCTACGAAAAGTACGGCGACCGAATCAAGGAATTTATCGACCGCTACTTCAACCTGCTGGCACTCAGCTTTGTGGTCCTGCTGATTCTCGGCTTCATAGCGATAAGGCTGTTTTGAAGAATCGGTACGTCCCATGAAAGCGCTGCAATCCGCATTTGAAGATTTCGCCCGCCTGCGGCGGACCAATATCGCCCTGATAGATACTGTCGAACCCGCCCGCCCCGCCTTCGGAACCCTCCGCAAACTGCTGGAATCCAGTATTGATATGACAGCCAACGAGATCGAGCGGCTGGCGGATCTCGCCTATCTCGAGCCGGTTACGGTCACGAGCGCCAAAATCCGGCACTCCTCGGCCGGTGCCATGCAGTTTCTGCCGATCCACGAAGCATACACCTGGGCATGATGACCGCCATGAAAAAGCTACTCTGAGTTCAGTTTTTACTTATCTTAAGCGGAGATTCAGGCCTAAATAGCCGGCACCTTTGGATATTGACGGCGTTAAAAACTGGATATCGATATGGCGCATATACACGATCATCAGGCGGTTTCGGGCAAAAAGCTGGTCTGGACAATATTGTTCAACCTGGTTATCACGGCAGCCGAATTTATTGGCGGCCTGATAACCGGCTATCTGGCGCTGATTGCCGACGCGATTCATAACCTCTCCGATGTCGCCGCGCTCGGCCTCGCCTGGCTCGGAGTCAAAGGCTCACAACGACCGGCCACCAAGAAATCGACCTACGGCTTCAAGCGGGTGGAAGTAATGACCGCCTTTATATCGGCCGTGTCGCTGGTAGTGATAGCGATTTACATCGTGATCGAGGCATACGAACGGTATCTCAATCCAACCCCGATCACCCAACCGGGGATTTTTCTGACAGTGGCCGTAATCGGCCTACTGGGTAATGTTTTTTCGATCTGGGTACTGCACGCCGAGAAGGGCAAGTCGCTCAATATGAAGACCGCTTTTATACACATGGCCTACGATGCGGTTTCATCGGTGATCGTAATCGGTGGCGGCATCGTGATCATGTTCACCGACTTCTACCTGATCGATCCAATCCTCGCTACCGCCATCGCCCTGATGATTTGCTGGTCCTCATGGCTGGTTATCAAGGAGGCGGTCATGATTTTCATGGAGGCGGTGCCGGAGGGAATCGATTTTGACAAGGTGCTGAAAGCCCTGCGTGACCTGCCCCGGGTTGAGGATGTTCATCACCTGCATATCTGGTCGCTATCGTCGTCCGAAATCGCCCTTTCCTGCCATATTGGCCTGAACGAAGTCAACTACCAGTCCGGCCCGCATATACTCGGCGAGATCAACAGCCTCCTGCACGAGAGATTCAACATCGGGCACGCCACCATACAGCTCGAAAAATGCGGTCAGGGCCAGCCCGGCCTCGGGTGCCGCACCAACCAACACCTGGAGTAACCTTGGAGAAAAAACAGATAGAAATTGAGATCACCGATCTCGCCTTCGACGGCAAGTCGGTTGGTTATTTGGACGGCAAGGTTGTCTTCCTCAACGGCGGCCTGCCCGGCGAGACGGTTCGGGCCGAGATAACTCGCAGCAAGCCGCGTTACAACCAGGCGATGGTGCATGAGATAATCCGCAAATCGGACCAGCGCGTGCCGGCGGTCTGCCCCCATTTCGACTACTGCGGCGGCTGCACCTGGCAGGACCTTGGCTACGAACACCAACTCGCCTACAAAAAGAAACAGGTGGTCGACTGCCTCCAGCGGCTTGGCAAACTGGGTGATGTCGAGGTTCATGATGTCATCGGATCGAGTGAATTATTCAATTACCGCAACAAGATGGAGTTTTCGTTTCATGTCGCGCCGGATGACAGCTTCACGCTCGGGCTGCATCGGCGGGGACGGTTCGATGAGATATTTAATGTCGAAAAATGCTACCTTCCGCAGGAGATCGCCAGCGAGATCGTTATCTGGATGCGGGATTACGTTTCGCAAAAGCAGATACCGATCTACGATGTGTTTGAGCATACCGGCTATATGCGTTTTCTGATGATTCGGCAGGCGAAAAATACCGACGGTCTGATGATTAACATTGTCACCACCAAAGGTGATTTCCCCGATGAGGAAAGCCTGGTCGCAGAGATGATCGGTACGTTCCCGCAGATTACGACCATCGTACACAACCAGAACGGCGGCAAATCAAACATCGCCACCGGCGAGATCGAGAAAGTCCTGTATGGTCCGGGCTATATCGAGGAGCGTCTGTTTGACACGACCTTTCGCATTCGGGCCAATTCTTTTTTCCAGACCAACACCCGTCAGGCGGAAACGCTCTATCAGACCGGATTCGACATGCTTCAGACCGACGGCTCCGAACGGCTGCTGGATCTCTACTGCGGGACCGGCTCCATCGGCATCCTGCTGGCATCGCGGGTGGCGGAAGTGGTTGGGGTTGAACTGGTGCCGGATGCGGTCACGGTCGCGCGCGAGAACGCTGAGGTCAACAACCTGACCAATATCAGCTTCTTTGAAGGCTTCGTAAGAGACTACCTGCGCGAATACAATCAGAATTCCAGCGCATTTGACATAGTTGTGGTAGACCCGCCCCGGGCCGGGCTTCATCCGAAGGCGCTCAAACAGCTAATCGAGCTGCACCCGCCGACAATTCTACATTTTTCATGCAATCCGGCCACCTTTGCCCGTGATGCCGGGAAACTTACCGAAAGCGGATATTTTCTAAAGGAAGTGAAACCAGTTGATATGTTTCCGCATACCATGCACATAGAACTGGCAACAGTCTTTCGGGCCGGTTGAGACCGGTTGCGCCCGCTTAAGATTTTGCTTAGCTTTCCGACTTGACTTTGTAAGGAGGTTAGACGTTGAACAAGACAGCCCGTGCGATAACAATAGCCCTGAGTATCGTTTTCGCCTTAACCATTTCGGACGCAGCCGCTAAGAAACAGACGTTCCAGCAGCTTTCGGACGAAATCCTGGAGGCGATCCAGACCTTTTACCCGGTCCATGCCACCCAGATGGGTGTCCATGCCTACGACCACCGCTTCGCCGATTATTCGTCCAAATCGGTCAAACAGATGGTGAACCGGCTGAACGACTTTGAGAAAAAGCTCTACAAGTACCGTGGCGCCAGCCTGAACGACCATGACCGGCTCAATTACAAGCTCCTAAAATCGAATGTCGATATCGCCCTGCTCGATCTGAAGCGGATTAAATGGCACCAAAAATCGCCGCAGCTTTATGTCGATGAGGCGGTCAACGGCGTCTATTTCCTGTTGCTGTCGAACCACGCCCCCCTTTCGGAAAGAGTCGTTTCGATAATCAATCGAATGAAGCGTGTGCCGGCGCTTTTTGCGACCGCTCGAAAAAACCTGAAAAATCCGCCCCCGATCTATATTGAGTCCGCGGCCATGTCTCTCGAAAGCGGCATCACTTTCTACAAAGAGGTAGCCGCGGAACTGATGAAGAATTTCCCGGAGCGAGCGGACAATATCTCCAAGGTCTCCACCGCAGCCCGCGAGGCAATGAACGACTTTCTGGTGCACCTGTCGGAGATAACACCCGGCAAGGAGACCGGCTTCGCTATCGGCAAGAACAATTTCGATTACCTGCTCTCCAACCAGTACTTTTTAGATTATGACAGCGACTCGATGCTTGTTATTGGCGAGGCGCTCCTGGACGAGGTCAGCCGCGCCTACCGGGAGTACGAAACCTATGTCGAGGATCACCACCAGAACGGCAATGATTCGGTTTATGTCCCGGCTCAGTTTTCACGGCAGGATATTCTCGATTACTATAACTGGGAGACCAACCAGGTTAAGTTCTTTCTGGAGAATCACGACCTGATCACGATCCCGGAGGATATCACCCCGGTCACCGTGATCGAGACACCCTCATTCTTGAGATCCCTGCACTCCGGCATCGCGTATCAGCCGGCCGGACCGTTTGATTCGGTGCAACAGGCGTTATTTTATGTCCGCCCGATCCCCGAAAACCTCGATCGGGTCCAGCTTGAAATGCGCTACCGTTATGTTCACCGTCGCGGCTTCAAAGGCTCGGTGGTGCACGAGGCCTACCCGGGACACCATCTGCAGTTCCAGATCGCCGGGCGCAACCCCGATCCGGTTCACAAGTGGCAGAGCAATCCGATGATGTATGAAGGCTGGGCGCTCTATTGCGAGGAGATGATGTATGATGCCGGTTTGTACGGTGAGGAAAACCCGTCGCGGTGGCTGCGCATCATCAAAGGTATTCGCTTTCGGGCCGCGCGTATTGTCGCTGATATCAAACTGCATACTGGACAGTTCACGTACAATGAATGTGTGCGATGGATGATTGACGTGCTCGGCATCGACACCGATTCCGACCGGAAGTTCGTTGAGACCGAGGTGCGCCGTTACACCCTGGAGCCGACAGTGCAGATGAGTTACCTGATGGGCAAACGCGAGTTAATGAACCTCAGGCAGGCGGCCATGGACAAACAGGGGGACGCCTTCTCGCTGAAGGACTTCCATGACGCCCTGCTGGCTGAAGGATCGGTTCCACCGACCCTCATGTGGGACGTTCTGGGCCTTAAGAACCAGTAAAGAGTTTTGAGCAGCCGCCGGACTGATTGTCCGACGGCTGTTTTATTATATCATTAGCCCGGATTGATTGCTCTGGGCCGAAACTGTCCGGTGCCAATAACGTATATACCAGCAGAACGGAACCGGGAGAACCAAAACGAGGCCGACGTGCTTTATATTATCCTGATACTATTCGTCATAACAGGGGCATTCCTGCTTCTGAATTTCAGGATCCGCTTCCAAATCGGGCACGGCCGGCGTCTGCTCTTTGTTGGTCTCGGTCGGAGCGGCCCGCAGTTCGATTATGCCGCCGGGGTCGGGCGGATAAAGCTGTGCGGCCTTAACATTAGAACCTTTGCGCTGGGCGAAAAAGCCGAGGCGGTTCCGAAAAAGAAGCCGCCAAAACCGCGCGATCTTGCCAAAAAGAAGAAAAAACCGAGCCGCAAACGGTCACTGCGCGACATGGCGGGGGTTCTGCCGGCTGTTTTGAAAGCTGTCTGGCTCTGGTTTATATCACTGCTGAAAGCGGTGGCAATCGAGGAACTGGAGGGCGAGATAGAGGCCGGGTTCGATTCGCCCGATCTGACCGGCACCGCCTTCGGCTACTACCAGGCGGCCATCGCGGCCGTACCCGGTGTTGCCTCGCGAGTGCGCTTTACCCCCGACTGGACCGGGCCGTCGTTCGCCGGTTCGGCCCGAGGTTCGGTTGCGCTGCCGCTGTACAAAATCGCGGGCCGGACAATCCAAATGATATTCAGACTTCCCTTAAGAGATTTGATAAAGTTGGCGATAGGAAAAAAGAGAGGAGGCCAGGATGGCAAACAACGTAGTTGATATTCTCAAAGGTGTGGTGGGCGAACTGCGCGAGATCTCCAAGTCGGAGACGGT
>DAOWIC010000126.1 GCA_030641085.1 Calditrichota bacterium | reverse complement strand
GCCGCCGATGGTCAGAAATGGGCAACGGGCTACGGGCGTCTGGTGAATATCGACGGTGATGTCGCTACCCAGTTTCCGTTTTTCGACGGCGACGGCAACCTGTTTGGTCTCACGCGGCTGGCCGATGACGGCTACAATCTCTGGGTCGGCTCCGATCTCGGGCTGGTGTTGTTCTCCAAAACTATAGATGGCGGGCAGATCCAGGACAGCTACCAGTTATTCGGCGACCTGAATCCAGCCCCGGTAATAAAGGATATCCTGCTCACCGGCGACTCGATCTGGATTGCCACCACTGCGGGACTGGCCGCGGCGAACCGCAGCAATCCTTCGTTGTTAAAAGCTCCCTCCAACTGGGCCGTCTATGGGCCGGGACGCTACCCCGAGTTGGAGACCGACACGATATACAACGTCGTCACCTATGAATCATCGATATACGTCGGCACCTCTCGGGCGCTTTTCCGGCTGGATGTTGACGAATTTTCCGGCGATACCTCCTTTGTCGAAATCCCGATTGCATCCAACCTGACCTGCACCCGGATGAAGGTGGAAAACGATTCGCTGTTTGTCTATTATGACGACGACGCCAACGGCGGCCTGGCGGTGATCGTTGGCGGCGAGGTGTCGCAGTACTTCACCAATGGGCTGCCATCGGCGCCAGTGACCGGTGGCGGCGACGGAGTCCGTCGCTGGGTGGGCGTGCAATCCGGCGGCGTTTATTATCAGCAGGATGGGACCTGGGTCGAGTACCCGTATACCGGTCTGCCCGGCAATGATATTACCGATATCACAATCAACCGGGAGGGACTGATTACGGCCGCCTTTCGCACGGTCTCGGTGTCGCAGTTGGTAGACAGTATCTGGAACGAGTACGATTTCTGGGTCCGTCAGGGGACGTCGGTACTGATGACCGACTCGCTCGACCGCAACTGGATGGGTACTATCGGCAACGGATTGTGGCTTGAGGACGGTGACTCGCTGGCCAATTACGATGAGACAAACACAACCATGATCGGTAACACCGACGCCCTTCCTTCAAGCGCCTCGTTTGTTATCATTACCGGCCTGGCCACCGACGGCAATTACTTCTATGCCGCCTGCTACCGGGCGCTGACCCGCTACCCGGTCGTGATAGGCGACATGAATAATCTTAATGACCCGACCGCGTGGGATTCAATCGGGGTCGACCACGGTCTCAGCGACGAGCGGGTGGTATCGCTTGACCTGTACAGCGGCCACCTGGCGGTCGGCACCGAGGCGGACGGGGTCTATGTCTGCGAAGTGGGCGCTAATCCGTTCGATCATAGAATCACCTGCACCCATTACACACGGGAGAATTCCTCCTTCCTGATCTCCAACAGCGTCCGCACGGTTCGGTTTTCGCCCGAGGGCATTCTCTGGGTAGGGACAAATTTCGGCCTTTCCCGTTTTGATCCCGGAATCGATCGCTTTGTCGATGTCAACCTGCCGGCGGAGATAAGTTCCGATGTCTCGGCGATGGCGTTTGACAGTCGCAGTAATCTCTGGGTCGGCACGCGCGAGGGAGTGGCCCGTTTCGATGCGACTACCGGCGATTTTGAGATCTACAATACACTCAACAGCGGGCTGGTGGCCAACGGAGTAAACAACATCACCTACGATCAATTCACCGGCGATCTGTATATCGCCACGACCGGCGGTTTCTCGCTGATACCGTCGATGACCGGCGAGCCGGTTTTCGATGTCGAAGAAGTGGTGGCGTTTCCCAATCCGTTTGTGATTTCCGGCGGCGATGCCCGGCTGAATTTCAATTTCGGGCGAAGCGGCACGGTCAAGATTTATAACCTCGCCGGTGAGCCGATAATCGAGATACCGGTCAATACCTCATGGGACGGCCGGAATCAGGAGGGGAAGGAAGTTGCCTCGGGCGTTTACGTCTTTATCATCACCGATAACAACGGTGAGATCGGTCGTGGCAAGTTTCTTCTGATTCGCCGATGATAACCGTCTCCCGCAGCAAAGCATCCGACCTGCCCTCCGACATCATTGACACGCTCACATCCGACTCATTTTTCGGCTCAATCGGTTTTGGTCGCCTGTGGACCGAAATGGGCGGCGAGCCGGTCTACTGGGCGGCGGAGCATTCCGGCCGGATCGTGGCGTTGCTGCCCGGAGTCGAGTTCGGGCGCAAGCCGGTGAAGCGGTTTCAGTCAATGCCGGATGGCTGCTATGGCCGGCTCTATTTCGATAACGATAAATCCTTAGATCGCGCACAGATTAGCGCCGCCATAAAAAAGGCAATCGCCGGGGCCGGTTATGCACGATCTTTCATCTATGACTTCTACGGCAACTTTGCGGAGGATTCCGACTACACCGTGCAGCCCTGTCGGACACTGACAGTCAATATCTCCGACTCGGACTGGCAGCCGCCAGACAAAAAGCTGCAGTCTGAAATCAGGAAAGCGGTTCGGGAGAAGGTTGAATTTCGCCGGTTTGATCTGTCGCGCCATCTGGATCGCTTTATCACACTAATGGAAGATACCGAAAAACGTCACGGCCGTGAGCCGAAATACTCCCGCAGCTTTTTTCAGGCACTGGCGAAACTGGCGCAGTCCGATAAACGCATAATATGGTACTGGTGCGAGCACGAAGGCAAGCCGGTTACATCGCACATCAATTTTATCGAGAGTGCAATGGCGCTTAACTGGCAGGTCTATTACGACAAGGCGTTCTCTTTTCTGAAAGCGAACCAACTGCTTCTAACCGCGCTTGCATCCGAAGCCAGAGAGCAAGGTGCGGTCAAACTGAATCTGGGAGCATCGCCGCCAGAGGCGGGCAGTCTGGCAAAATACAAAGCCAAATGGGGCGGCGTTGATTATGAATATAGCTGCCACAGGAGACAATCGATACTGGGGAAAGCGCTGTGAGTGAGCAGCAACTGAAAGTTCTCCTGATGGCCGACGCCGGTACATTCCATGCCGCCAGGTTCGCGGTGGAATTGAAACGGCAGGGCTGCCGGGTGCTGACAGTCTCAATGGAGCCGGGCGGCCTGGGGCATTTTCGCTTAAAAAGAATCGGGCCGTTCAAGAGCCTACATTACTCGCTGGCCTGTCGGCAGGTGAAGAGAATAATCAAACGCTTCCAGCCCGACCTGATCAATCCGCACTTCGCATCCGGCTACGGATTCATGGCCGCGCTGGCGGCACGAGGGAAAACGCCCATTGCGCTTAATCTATGGGGATCGGATATCCTGATCGTGCCGCAAAAATCCGCGCTTCACCGGCGCAAGACAAGCTACGCTTTAAAAAAGGCTGCGCACGTGATCGGCGATTCGGTCTATCTCGTTGACGCCGCCCGCAAGCTTGCCCCGGTGCAGCATGGATCCGTCATTCCGTGGGGGATTGAGCAGGACTACCTGCGCCTGCACCGCACCGACTATGAATTATCAAAACCGCTTCGGGTAATTGTCCCCCGCGCGCATGATGATGTCTACAACAACCTGTTTATTGTCGAGGCGTTGGCCGACCTGATTCGTGACGGCAGAATCGTCATCACTTTTCCCGGCTTCGGACGGTTACTTGAGGACTTCAGGCGGCACGCAGATGAACTGGTGGGGGATAATATCCGTTACTATGAAAAACTGCCGCGCCCGGAGTTTTTGAAGATGGTGAGCACAAACGATGTCTATCTCTCGGCGGCATCATCCGACTCGTCGCCGGTGACCCTGATTGAGGCGATGGCGCTGGGGCTGATCCCGGTTGCGGCCGAGATCGACGGCGTCAAGGAATGGCTCAGTCCGTCCTCAGGCTTTCTTTACCCGCCGGACGATCGGGGGAGTCTGAACCGGATTATCGCCGACCTGACCGAGAGCGCCAATGATTACGCCGCCATGCGGCGCGCCAATCTTGACCGCGTAAAATCAGAAGCGCTTTTTGAGAAAAATGTCGCCGAGCAGATAGCGATCATGAAGCAACTAGCCTGGGGAAAATCGGTGTGACAATGAAGCGTGTGCTGTTAGTCTGTTACTATTTTCCGCCGCTCGGTGGCGCCGGAGTTGGCCGACCCCTGTCGCTTTTTAGATATCTGCCCCAGTTTGGATACGAGTGCGACCTGCTGACAGTCAAGCCGGTGGCGTATCGCGGCTACGAACCGGAACTTCTTGAGGGACTCGACCAGTCGCGGATATATCGCTC
>DAOWIC010000148.1 GCA_030641085.1 Calditrichota bacterium | reverse complement strand
TTGAACGAAAGATTCTGGCCGTTGCCGCGGAAATTTGGAATACCCATGCCTAAGTTGCCGACCAGTTTGTCCTGGCTGTTATAGCCGGCGCCGGCGGAGACCTGTCCGGTCTGCCGTTCAGTGACTTTTACCTCGATATCGACATCACCATCCGGACGGCTCACCGGCTCCGGCAGGACATCATCGAAATAGTTCAGCGCCATCACCTCACGCACCGAGCGCATCAGCGCCTCACGTGTAAATCTCTGACCGGGCAGAATCTTCAGTTCGCGCCGGATCACTTTTTCCTTGGTGCGACGGTTGCCGACAATCTTGATCAGCTTGACGTGCGACGGCAGCCCTTCGGCGATTTCGTAACTGATATCCAAAATCGAATCGGCCCGGGTGGTGCGATCATCCGCCAGCCCGATATTGAGATGCCCGATGTCGTAGTAAGCGGTATAGACCTCGCTGATCGATTCCTCGTATTTCTCCTGGTTGAAGACATCGCCCTCTTTAAACTTCAGCTTGCTCACGAGATACTCGGACGGCATCTCTTCGGTTCCCACAAATTCCACCTTGCCGAAGTAATAACGTGGTCCTTCGTACACATCGAGAAAGATCGTCATCCGGTCTCTGATCGAGTCGATAACCATCGAGTCCGAAATCAGGTAAGCATCCAGATGCCCCCGCTTGTGGAATTCGGCGATGACCTTGGTGAGGTCTTCTTCGTATTTGTCCTGGGCAAAATCGGAGCTTTTGAGGAAACCGCGTTTGCGGTTGCGCATCTTCTTGATCGCATCGTTCGGGTCGACCCGCTCGGCGCCGGTCATGATGACCTTTTCGACCTTCACTTTCGACTTCTCGTCGATAGTGTAGGTAAGGATCGCGTCGGCCGAGTCGGCGCTGTAATCCAGCGATGGCGTTACCTCTGCCCGGAAATAGCCCTTCTCGGCGTATAGGTCGATGATCTCGTTCTTTTTCTTGCTGACAAGGTAGGGCGAGATATAACCACCGACACCCAGGCTGAGTTTGTCCTTGATATCGTCAGTATTGATTTTCTTGTTTCCTGAAAACTGCAGCCCGGCCAGTTTCGGCAGTTCCTTGACTATAATGTAAACCTTGATACCGCCCGTAACCTCCTCCGCCTCGATCCGGACATCCTCAAAAATGCCCAGCCCGTACAGGCGGCGAATCGTTTCGGTGGTATTGGCCGGTGACAAAGGTGAGCCGAGATCGATGGAAGAGACACCCAGGATAAGCGACTTCGACGCCACCCGGTTGCCTTCAATGTTGACTTCGATTACCCGGAAACGTTCCTGCGCCGCGACATTTGTGAAGACGCAGCAGAGGAAAACCAAGACTGACAGAGCTATCCCTGCTCTCGTTTTACGCATATGATTTGCAGGCTCAGCTTTTTGGCACGGTTATCTTGTTTATCTTGATCTCGCTATAGTCCTGACGGTGCCCCTGGGTGCGGCGATACTTGGTCCGACGCTTGTACTTGTAGATGAGCACTTTATCGGCCTTGCCTTCACTGACCACTTCGGCCTCAATCTTGGCTTCGTCTATATACGGTGTGCCGACCGTAGACTTGTCACCATCGGCGACCACCATAACTTCACTGATATCAATGGTTTCGCCCTTATTGGCCTGCTGTCGGGGAACACGCAGGGTTTCACCTTCTTCGGCACCGTACTGGAAGCCGGACAGTTTGAAAACAGCGTACATTATTAACCTATCCTCCAGGTAATGAAAATTATTTACCAGCTTAAAGTTAAGCTTCAAAAAGTAACATATACGGCGCGCAAGTCAAGGCAATTTTTCCTTACAGCGGGCCCCATTTACCGGCCCGAACATTAAACTACCGACCGATAGTAGGGTTCCAATAGAACTGTATCAATCCCAAGCGAATCAGCCATTTGTGATTGCCGCCTGTGGGTATTTGGAGTATATTAACAAATTGACCCTTTTTAGGTACTACTATGTCCACTCGAGCGAACACAAAACAGGCGACAAAACGGGCGGTCTTTGACCTGCGGTCGAATTTCACTCCCAAGGGCGACCAGCCGCAGGCGATTGCGGAACTGATCGAGGGGATTGAGTCCCATCGTCGCCACCAGACACTTTTGGGCGTGACCGGGTCGGGCAAAACCTTCACCATAGCCAATGTGATCGCGCAGACCGGCCGACCGGCGCTGGTTATATCGCACAATAAAACGCTGGCCGCCCAACTTTATGGCGAGTTGAAGGCGTTTTTCCCGCACAACGCGGTTGAGTTCTTTGTCAGCTACTACGATTATTACCAGCCGGAGGCGTACCTTCCGACCACTGACACATTTATTGAGAAAGACACGGCGGTAAACGACGATATCGACCGTCTCCGCCTGCGGGCCACCGCCTCGCTGCTGGAGCGCGATGATGTCATAATTGTCTCCTCCGTCTCATGTATCTACGGGCTCGGCTCACCGGAGGAATACAAGCGTCAATTTTTGTTTATCGAGAAGGGCATCGAGACCGACCGCGACGAGGTTATTCGCAAGCTGATCTCGATTCATTATAACCGCAACGATATTTCGTTCACCCGCGGCAATTTCCGGGTGCGCGGCGATACGATCGAGCTGATTCCGGCCTATCATGAAAACGCCTTCCGGATCGAGTTCTTTGGCGACGAAATCGAGCGCATCACCGAAATCAACCCGCTCACCGGCGAGATAATCAAAGAACGCGAGCGGATCGCGGTCTATCCGGCCAAGCATTTCGTCACCTCGCGGCCTCAGTTGGAGAACGCGATTACGTTGATCAAACAGGAACTGAAAGAGACTCTGACCAATTTCGTCTCCGAGGATAAGCTGCTCGAAGCGCAACGGATTGAGTCACGCACGAAATATGACCTGGAGATGCTCAAGGAGATCGGTTACTGCGCCGGGATCGAAAACTATTCGCGGCATCTGGTCGGCCGCAAAGCGGGCGAGAGACCGTTCACACTGATTGACTTTTTCCCGGATGACTTCCTGACAATTATCGACGAGTCGCATCAGTCAATCCCTCAGATCCGCGGTATGCACGCCGGTGATCGCAGCCGGAAAGAGACGCTGGTGTCGCACGGTTTCCGGCTTCCGTCGGCGCTGGACAACCGGCCGCTCTTTTTTGAAGAGTTCGAAAGCCTCATGAACTCGACGATCTATGTCTCGGCCACCCCGGCCGACTACGAGTTGGAGAAATCGGAGGGCGTGGTGGTCGAACAGGTTATCCGCCCGACCGGTCTGCTCGACCCGAAAATAAGCGTCCGGCCACTGGCCACCCAGGTCGATGATCTGCTCAAGGAAGCGAAAGTGCGCAAAGCCAAAGGGGAGAGGGTGCTGGTAACGACTCTCACCAAGCGAATGTCCGAGGACTTGACCGAGTACATGAAAAAGCTCAACGTGAAAGTCAGATACCTCCATAGCGAGATCGCGACTATCGAGCGCACCGAGATAATCCGCGACCTGCGCCTGGCCCAGTTCGACGTTCTGGTCGGGGTCAACCTGCTCCGCGAGGGGCTGGACTTGCCGGAGGTTTCGCTGGTGGCCATTCTCGACGCCGACAAGGAGGGCTTTCTCCGGTCGGCCCGGGCACTGATCCAGACCGCCGGGCGAGCCGCCCGCAACAAAGACGGTGAGGTGATCCTGTACGCCGATAAAATCACCGATTCGATGAGGAAGACTATCGACGAAACCGAGCGGCGGCGCAAAAAGCAGATGGCCTATAATGAAGAGCATAATATCAATCCGGAGACGATCTTTAAGACGCGCGAGGAGATCCTGCGCTCGACCCAGTTTGCCGACGCCAAAACCGTCGAAGAAGATGCGGCTTTCGACAAACCGTCCAGCTTCGACCGCATGAGCGCCGAGGACCAGATCGGATTTATGATCAAGGCGATGAAAAACGCCGCGGAAAATCTCGATTTCGAGACGGCTACCCTCATTCGCGACGAAATAAAAGAGATGAAGCAGAAATTCAAAATCGGAAAAAACAAAAGAAGGTAGCCGCCCGTTTATAGGGAGATGGATTTGATGATGGAAAACACCCGGAAAAATCGAAAACTGATCATTCTGACAGCGATGGTAGGATTGGCGCTCGCCTTTGGCGGCTGCGAGGAGATAGACATTCCTATTCTGGTCGATGCCGAAGAAATTGCCCGCTACATTAACGAAAGCGATGACGCTCAGGCCCTGTTTCGCACCAGCTCGATAATTATCGACGATCCGTTTACGGTCGCGCTCGACCCGGGTGCGGTCTACAGCGACCATCTCGACTCCACCCGACGGTCAATCGAGGTCGTTATAACTGTCGATGAGCTCGAGGAAAACTTTATCGCCTTCTACAAACGGCTTGGAATCGACACCAATGCCGTCTACATCCAGGATTTCGGCAGCCCGTATGGTCGAACCAAAGATGCCGAGGTCGAAGTTTTGGACCGTTTTTATGTCACGACGCGGCGAATCATCGACGGTGATACGACCTATTTTGAGTCGATCCGCAAGCTGACGCGATATGCCTACTTTCTCAAGTTGGGCGATGACTCCCAGTCGTTTGCCGGCTGGCTGCTGCGCGCCTGGTCCGGCGGCGGCCCGGTACTGCCGGCACGGCTCGATATTGTCCGCGAGGATGCCTCCATTTTCAGCGGCGACAGTCTTGTCTACCGAAGGATATCGTCGGAGTTGGTAGACCTGGCCTACGGCCGGGATACGGTAATTGACGCGATTGCCAGCGCGCAGCCGTATATTTGGCTTTCACCACCGGATGCGATCGCGCGGGTTGACGACGGCGAGAGTTTGGCCATCCGCTCGACCCTGATCTCTGACCTGTCGCACTTGATGACAGTCTGCGCCCAAACCAGTGGCGGTTACTCGCTTCAATCGATGCAGCCGCAAGGCGACTTTGCCTATACTGCGACCATTAATACGCCGACCAACCACCGGCCGTCGTGGAATATCATCTTTTTCCAGGAATTCCGCCGTCTTCCGGGCGACCCGGTCGGCTATGTGCCGATCAATATTCTGGATTATAAGAGTTGGTGCGTCCCCTATCGCGTGGAATAACATATCTGACACTACGGAACAAACTGTGCACGGCAGGTGCCCTCACCTGCCGCGATATCACAGTACCGGCGGGGCAGATGAGGGCATCTGCCGCCCACAGGTCGTAGGCATTTGATTTATCAAATGCATGGGAAGGATATGATAAATCATGTCCCTACGAACGCGATGTCGGGTTTCTCCGGGCGTTTTGCGTTCTCCGGAACCCCCTACCTACGGTTAAGCTGCCATAGTCGAGCACGGGCTTGATAAATCAAGCCCCTACAAGCCCTCAAATCCCATCTCTGATATGTGAAAGCCGGGCGACGCCTGTCTGTTTTTTGTTGAATACCATCCAAAGAGCGGGGTAATTGCGTTATACAATGGGAAGTTCAATCGAAAACAAGGAGGTATTATGTCCAGGAAATTATCACAATTACTGCCGCTGCTGCTGATCTGCATCTTCGCGCTCGGTATGGTTGGCTGCGGTACCCAGATCCCGTCCGGTCACCGGGGGATATTTTATTCAAAATTCGGCGCCGGTACCGAGTTCGGTAAGATCTACTCCGAGGGTTTCAACTGGCACATGCCGTGGAACAGCATCTTTGTCTATAAGATTCAGCTTCAGGAGAACAAGGAACAACTGACTGTGCTCTCGTCCGACGGCGCCTCGATCAAGCTGGAAGTTTCGATTATGTATCGCCCTATTGCGAACAAGCTCGACTCGCTCCAGGTCACTATCGGACCGGCCTACTACAAGGTAGCCATTGCGCCGACGATTCGTGGTATCGCGCGCTCGGTCGCCGGCAACTATAAACCGGAGGAGATCTACTCCACCAAACGCGAGGAGGTGGCGGCCGAGTTGATCGA